>NZ_JBLKDI010000011.1:0-134356 GCF_047530715.1 Enterobacter sp. 04-C-12-SI-ECC | reverse complement strand
ACCAATTTTATTGGTGCCGAGTGATAATTCAGGCAACACCCGAATGGGTCGTTAGCTCAGTTGGTAGAGCAGTTGACTTTTAATCAATTGGTCGCAGGTTCGAATCCTGCACGACCCACCAATGTAAAAAAGCGCCCTAAAGGCGCTTTTTTGCTATCTGCGAACTGGATGATTCGAACCTGCAGCAGGTTCGAGCCGAACGTAGTGAGGCACCGGAGCCGTTTACGGCGACGGCCCGAAGGGCGAGCGAAGCGAGTCATCCTGCACGACCCACCAGTGTAGAAAGGCGCCCTAAAGGCGCCTTTTTGCTATCTGCCGTACAACAAATGCTCCGCCCATCTATTCCCGGTGACTTTTCACTCCAGATTCGCTATCTTGTTTAGTATATAAAACACAATTGCCCTGCGTTTTGCTTTGTCAGGCAAAAGAAAAGCAATATTGTTAAGACAGTAAAACGAGAAGCCATAATGAGCGTGATGTTCGATCCTGAAGCCGCAATCTATCCGTTTCCGCCAAAGCCTGTGCCATTAAGCCAGGATGAAAAACAATTCTACCGCGAGAAGATCAAACGGCTTCTCAAAGAGCGCGATGCGGTGATGGTGGCCCATTACTACACCGATCCGGAAATCCAGCAGCTGGCGGAAGAGACCGGGGGCTGTATTTCTGATTCACTGGAGATGGCCCGCTTCGGTGCAAAACATCCCGCTTCCACGCTGCTGGTTGCAGGCGTGCGTTTTATGGGCGAAACGGCAAAGATCCTCAGCCCGGAAAAAACCATTCTGATGCCGACGCTCAATGCGGAGTGTTCGCTCGATCTCGGCTGCCCGATTGACGAATTCAACGCCTTCTGCGACGCCCATCCTGACCGGACCGTGGTTGTTTACGCCAACACCTCTGCGGCGGTAAAAGCGCGCGCAGATTGGGTGGTCACGTCGAGCATCGCCGTTGAGCTGATTGAGCATCTGGACAGCCTGGGTGAGAAAATTATCTGGGCCCCTGACCGCCATCTTGGCAATTACGTTCAAAAGCAGACCGGCGCTGACGTTCTCTGCTGGCAGGGCGCCTGCATTGTGCACGACGAATTCAAGACCCAGGCGCTGTCCCGTATGAAGGCGCTTTATCCTGACGCGGCCATTCTTGTGCACCCTGAATCACCGCAGTCGATTGTTGATATGGCCGATGCGGTTGGCTCAACCAGCCAGCTTATCAACGCGGCCAGGACGCTGCCGCACAAGCAGCTCATCGTCGCGACCGATCGCGGTATCTTCTATAAGATGCAGCAGGCCGTACCGGAGAAAGAGCTGCTGGAAGCCCCAACGGCAGGTGAGGGCGCGACGTGCCGCAGCTGCGCGCATTGCCCGTGGATGGCGATGAACGGCCTGAAGGCCATTGCCGAAGGGCTCGAGACAGGTGGTGCAGCGCATGAAATTCATGTGGACGCCGCTCTGCGTGAAGGTGCGTTAATTCCGCTTAACCGCATGCTGGATTTTGCGGCTACACTACGTACTTAATTCAAAAACGCCCTGGGGAAAAGATGGATTTTTTTAGCACGCAAAACATTCTGGTTCATATACCGATTGGTGCAGGTGGCTATGACCTGTCATGGATTGAAGCCGTAGGCACGCTGGCGGGGTTGCTGTGTATCTGGCTGGCAAGCCTGGAGAAGATCAGCAACTACGCGTTCGGGCTGATTAACGTCACGCTGTTTGCGATTATCTTCTTCCAGATCCAGCTGTACGCCAGCCTGCTTTTGCAGCTGTTTTTCTTCGCTGCCAATATTTACGGCTGGTACGCCTGGTCCCGGCAGAACAGCCAGCAGGAGGCTGAGCTGCAGATCCGCTGGCTGCCCTTACCGAAAGCCATCGCCTGGTTTGTCGCCTGCGTCGTCGCCATTGGTTTGATGACCGTCTACATCAACCCGGTGTTTGCGTTCCTGACCCGCGTTGCCGTTTCGGTCATGTCCGCGATTGGCCTCAACGTGACGATGCCGGAGCTTCAGCCGGATGCCTTCCCGTTCTGGGATTCCTGCATGATGGTGCTGTCGATCGCGGCGATGGTCCTGATGACCCGTAAATATGTTGAGAACTGGCTGCTGTGGGTCATCATCAACGTCATCAGCGTGGTGATTTTTGCCCTTCAGGGCGTCTATGCCATGTCGCTGGAGTATCTGCTGCTGACCTTCATTGCCCTGAACGGCAGCCGGATGTGGATCAAGAGCGCGCGTGAGCGTGGCTCACACGCGCTTTCAAGCTAGTGGTGATGATGTGAATGGTCGGGCTGCGCCTCGTTAAGGTGGCAGTCCGGCCCGCTACAGGGCTGATACTCCATCTGGATGGTGGCGTGACCTATCTCATAGTGATGTTCAAGAAAGTGCTGGATGCGTTCAAGCAGCGCGTCGTGGTCATGGGGCGGGATGACCTGGACGTGCAGCGTCATGACCGGCTTCTCGCCTACCAGCCAGACGTGCACGTGATGAACATTACGCACTTCCGGGACAGTACGGCGCAGGTTTCGTTTCAGCTCGTCAATCTCCATTGATGCCGGCGCCCCTTCCAGCAGTTCATTGACGCTCTCCTTCAGCAGCCGCCAGGCGCTGCGCAAGACCAGACACGATACCAGCACGGAGAGAATGGGGTCGACAGGCGTCCAGCCGGTATAGAGGATCACCAGCGCGGCGACAATCGCCCCGACTGAGCCGAGCAAATCCCCCAGCACATGCAGAGCCGCAGCGCGAACGTTGAGGTTCTTTTCCCCGCTGCCGCGATGCAAAATCCAGAACGCCAGAATATTTGCCAGCAACCCCGCCACGGCAATCACCATCATTGTCGTCCCGGCGATGGGCTGCGGGTGCCTGAAACGCTGTACGGCCTCCCAGACGATAAGAACAGTAATAACCACCAGCGCGATGGCGTTAACAAACGCGGCAAGGGTGGTCAGCCTCAGCCAGCCGAAGGTATGACGCGCGTTGGGTGGGCGGCGAGCAAACTGCACCGCCAGCAGGGCGAAAAGCAGCGCTGCGGCATCGGTCAGCATATGTCCGGCATCAGCCAGCAGCGCCAGCGAGCCGGAAACCAGGCCGCCAATGACCTCGATAACCATAAACGTGGCCGTAACGCCAAAGGCCAGCATGAGTCGTTTTGCATTGTCGTTGCCGGGAGAAGATGGGTGTGAGTGGGTGTGCGCCATGTCTGCTTTCCTGATTCGTTATTATTTTAGTGTAGCGTTTTTAACAGGTTACTCCAAAAAGAAAGGAGAGCCTGGGCTCTCCTTTCACATTTGAAGCATCAAGAATTACTGGGTTGTGCCATCAGTTTTGGTATTGGCGTCGTTACCCACTTTGTCGTTCGGATCAGGACATTTGCCGTCCTTGCACATCGAGTTCTTATGAACCTCATCCGAGCTCATGTTGTCATGATTCATGGTGTCGGAAGCACTACCGTTCGGATGCAGCATAGTACCGCCGGTGTTGGTATTGCCGGTATTGATCTGGCTGTTATCGACATTATTCGGGGCGATATTCTGTTTCGCATCAGGCGCAACCTGGCCTGCCGCTGCTGCCGCATTGGCATCACCGTTGCTGTCTGAAGCACCCGTTTCTGCGGCCAGGACGCTGCCGCTGGCAAGGGTGAGTGTGGCAGTCAGGAAGAGGGTAGTCAGTTTTGTCATTTTCATGATGGTGCTCCTGTTCTTGTCGTTACGCTGGATAACATTCTCCAACAGTGCATCTTTTTAGAGGCGAAAGATTCCGCCTTACGGACTTACGTCAGTAGGGAATCGCGTTTAAGCGTTTAAAAATGGTTGTTACAGTTAAAAAGCTTAGGTTAGATCTCATTTTTCGCTATTTTGTGGCGATTTTTAGGCGAATTCCAGGAATTATCTGCGTGAAGTGTAAAACCGTGTTTACACTTCCTGGTCGACAAGATAGATTGAAAGGATTGCTTTCATTACTAAAGATATGGCAGAGCTGGAAAGAAGATGAATTATCAGAACGACGATTTACGCATCAAAGAGATCAATGAGTTATTACCTCCTGTAGCACTCCTTGAGAAATTCCCCGCCACTGAAAATGCCGCAAATACGGTTTCTCATGCTCGTAAAGCGATCCACAAGATCCTGAAAGGTAATGACGATCGTCTTCTGGTGGTTATTGGCCCGTGCTCCATTCACGATCCTGCCGCTGCGAAAGAGTATGCTGCGCGTCTGCTCACCCTGCGTGAAGAGTTAAAGGATGAGCTGGAAATCGTCATGCGCGTCTATTTTGAAAAACCGCGCACGACCGTGGGCTGGAAAGGGCTGATTAACGATCCGCACATGGATAACAGCTTCCAGATCAACGACGGCCTGCGCATTGCGCGCAAGCTGCTGCTGGAGATCAACGACAGCGGCCTGCCTGCTGCCGGCGAGTTCCTGGATATGATTACGCCACAATACCTGGCAGACCTGATGAGCTGGGGCGCCATTGGTGCCCGTACCACTGAATCTCAGGTTCACCGCGAGCTGGCTTCCGGTCTCTCATGTCCGGTGGGCTTCAAAAACGGTACTGATGGCACCATCAAAGTGGCTATCGATGCCATCAACGCCGCGGGTGCGCCGCACTGCTTCCTGTCCGTGACCAAATGGGGTCACTCCGCCATCGTCAACACCAGCGGTAACGGTGATTGCCATATCATTCTGCGCGGCGGTAAAGAGCCAAACTACAGTGCAAAACACGTGGCAGAGGTGAAGGCCGGGCTGGAAAAAGCCGGGCTGCCACCGCAGGTGATGATCGACTTCAGCCACGCCAACTCCAGCAAGCAGTTCAAAAAGCAGATGGAAGTGGGGGCAGACGTCTGTCAGCAGATCGCTAACGGTGAGAAGGCGGTAATTGGGGTGATGATCGAAAGCCATCTGGTTGAAGGTAACCAGAACCTGGAAGGCAGCGAGCCGCTGGTGTATGGCAAAAGCGTCACCGATGCCTGCATTGGCTGGGACGATACCGATGCCATCCTGCGTCAGCTGGCGAATGCGGTAAAAGCGCGCCGCGGCTGAGTCCTCACGCACAAATAAAAAAGCGCGGAAGGCTCCGCGCTTTTTTTACGTCCGGCGAAAATTACTTCGCTTTACCCTGGTTCGCGACAGCCGCTGCTTTCGCTGCGATCTCGTCCGCGTTACCCAGGTAATAATGTTTGATTGGCTTAAAGTTTTCGTCGAACTCATATACCAGCGGTACGCCAGTTGGGATGTTCAGTTCGAGGATCTCGTCTTCGCCCATGTTGTCCAGGTATTTCACCAGCGCGCGCAGGGAGTTACCGTGAGCAGCGATGATCACGCGCTCACCGCTTTTCAGGCGTGGCAGAATGGTTTCGTTCCAGTAAGGCACAACGCGGTCGATGGTCAGTGCCAGGCTCTCGGTGGTTGGCAGCTCAGCATCAGTCAGTTTCGCGTAGCGCGGGTCGTGGCCCGGATAGCGCTCGTCATCTTTGGTCAGCTCTGGTGGGGTGACCGCGAAGCCGCGACGCCACTGTTTAACCTGCTCGTCGCCGTATTTCTCAGCGGTTTCCGCTTTGTTCAGACCCTGCAGCGCACCGTAGTGACGCTCGTTCAGTTTCCAGGATTTCTCAACCGGCAGCCAGGCCTGATCCAGTTCGTCCAGCACGTTCCACAGGGTGTGGATGGCACGTTTCAGCACAGAGGTGTAAGCAAAATCAAAGCTGAAGCCTTCTTCCTTCAGCAGTTTACCTGCTGCTTTTGCTTCGCTTACGCCTTTCTCGGACAGATCAACGTCGTACCAACCGGTAAAGCGGTTTTCGTTGTTCCACTGGCTTTCGCCGTGACGCACCAGGACCAGCTTAGTAATAGCCATCTCTTACTCCTCAAGCATTTTTAGAATGATAACAATTCTCATTATATTGCTGTGGCCGTGCCAGCAGCAACGCTTAACCCTAACCATAGCGAAAATAGTCTCTGAGTGTAAGATGCTTGTGAATCCAGGGTTAGGATTTTGTCAGCGATCGGCGCTATTTTCAGCAAGACGCGCAGAAAAAAGCCCTCCGATGGGAGGGCTGGAAATCATTTCGGAATAAAATGGTATTCCGTCACGCTAATGTACTCTTCACCGTGGCGCAGCACGCAGTCCGGCTGCGGCCATTCAGGATGATTGGGGCTGTCCGGCAGGAACTCGCTCTCAAGCGCCAGCCCTTGCCAGTCGCTGTACTCTTCGTGTTCGCGCGCCGTCGTGCCGCCGAGGTAGTTGCCCGAGTAGAACTGCAGGGCAGGGGCGGTGGTATACACCGTCATCTGCAGTTTCTCATCGCTGGACCAGACGTGTGCGGCAGGCTGCTTCACATCACCTTTGGCGTGCAGCAGGAACGCGTGATCGTAGCCTTTCACCTTGCGCTGGTCGTCATCGCTCAGGAAATCCTGGGCGATAACTTTCGCGCTGCGGAAATCAAAGCTGGTCCCGCTCACGTCTTTCAGGCCCTGATACGGAATGCCCATCTCGTCAACCGGCAGATACGCGTCCGCCAGGATCTGCAGCTTGTGGTTACGCACGTCGCACTGGTTGCCGTCGAGATTGAAGTAGGCATGGTTAGTCAGGTTAACCGGACACGGCTTGTCGACCGTCGCACGGTATTCAATAGCGATACGGTTGTCGTCCGTCAGCGTAAAGCGCGCGGACGCGGTAAGGTTCCCCGGGAAGCCCTGATCGCCATCAAGCGAATCCAGCGAGAACAGCACTTCGCCGTCGTTTTGACGAACAATTTTCCAGCGGCGTTTATCAAACCCGTCCGGACCGCCGTGAAGCTGGTTCTCGCCCTGGCTTGGCAGCAGGGAGTACTGCACGCCGTCGAGCTCAAAACGGCTTTTCGCGATGCGGTTGGCATAGCGCCCGACGGAGGCACCCAGATAGGCAGACTGATTAACGTACTGCTCGGGTGAGGCGCAGCCCAGCAGGGTTTCGCGCACGCTGCCGTCCGGCATCGGTACGCGGGCAGAAAGCAGGGTCGCACCCCAGTCCATCAGCGTAACCACCATCCCCGCGCTGTTGCGCAGGGTTAACAGGCGATACGGCAGACCATCCGGTGCGAGGGTAGGTGTTTCGTTTAGCACTGTCCGGCTCCTTGTGATGCTTTACATACATAGAACGTTTCTTTGATACCTGTTTTCGCTTCGTACTGCTTCGCCACAGCGTCCTGGACGGCAGGGACCAGCTCTTCCGGCACCAGCGCGACGATGCAGCCGCCAAAGCCGCCGCCCGTCATGCGCACGCCGCCTTTATCGCCAATAACCGCTTTGACGATGTCCACCAGGGTGTCGATCTGCGGCACGGTGATTTCAAAATCATCGCGCATGGAGGCGTGAGATTCTGCCATCAGCTCACCCATGCGCTTCAGGTCGCCTTTCGCCAGCGCGGAGGCGGCTTCAACGGTACGGGCGTTTTCGGTCAGCACGTGGCGAACGCGTCTGGCGACGACAGGATCCAGCTCGTGCGCCACTTTGTTAAATTCATCGAGCGTTACGTCGCGCAGGGCAGGCTGCTGGAAGAAGCGCGCGCCGGTTTCACACTGTTCGCGGCGTGTGTTGTACTCGCTGCCCACCAGCGTGCGTTTAAAGTTACTGTTGATAATCACGACGGCCGCGCCTTTTGGCAGGGGAACGGCTTTGGTACCAAGCGAGCGGCAGTCGATCAGCAGCGCATGCTCTTTTTTGCCCAGCGCGGAGATCAGCTGGTCCATGATGCCGCAGTTGCAGCCCACGAACTGGTTTTCCGCTTCCTGACCGTTCAGGGCAATTTGCGCCCCGTCCAGCGGCAGATGATACAGCTGCTGGAAGACGGTTCCCACGGCCACTTCGAGCGAGGCCGACGAGCTTAAGCCCGCACCCTGCGGCACGTTGCCGCTGATGACTAAATCGGCGCCGCCGAAGTTCTTGTTGCGCTTCTGCAGATGCTTCACCACGCCGCGCACGTAGTTAGACCACTGCTGGCTGTCGTGCGTCACAATCGGGGCATCAAGGGAAAACTCGTCCGTCTCATTACCGTAATCCGCCGCAATGACGCGGACTTTACGGTCGTCGCGCTTCGCACAGCTGATAACCGTCTGGTAATCGATGGCGCACGGCAGCACGAAGCCGTCGTTATAGTCGGTATGTTCACCGATCAGGTTAACGCGACCAGGTGCCTGAATAACGTGGGTGGCAGGGTAGCCAAATTTCTCAGCAAACAGGGATTGTGTTTTATCTTTCAGACTCATTTTTTAGACTCCTGATTCGCGATAGTGGACGTCGCTAACGGTACGCAGGCGTTCTGCCGCCTGTTCCGCCGTCAGGTCACGCTGGGTTTCCGCCAGCATTTCGTAGCCCACCATAAATTTACGTACCGTCGCAGAGCGCAGCAGTGGTGGATAGAAATGGGCATGCAGCTGCCAGTGCTGATTCTCTTCCCCGTTAAACGGTGCGCCGTGCCAGCCCATGGAGTACGGGAAGGAGCACTGGAACAGGTTGTCATAACGGCTGGTCAGTTTTTTCAGCGCCAGAGCAAGGTCGTCGCGCTGCGCGTCGCTGAGATCGGTGATGCGTTGAACGTGCGCTTTCGGCAGCAGCAGCGTCTCAAACGGCCAGGCGGCCCAGTAAGGGACGACGGCCAGCCAGTGTTCGGTTTCCACCACGGTACGGCTGCCGTCGGCCAGCTCACGCTGGGTGTAGTCCACCAGCATGGGTGAGCCGTTTTCTGCGAAATAGTCCTTCTGCAGACGGTCTTCACGCTCGGCTTCGTTGGGCAGGAAGCTGTTCGCCCAGATCTGGCCGTGCGGATGCGGGTTAGAGCAGCCCATCGCCGCGCCTTTGTTTTCGAACACCTGCACCCACGGATAGCTCTGCCCCAGCTCAGCGGTTTGCGCCTGCCAGGTGCTGACCACCTCTTTCAGCGCGTCCACGCTCAGCTCCGGCAGCGTTTTGCTGTGATCGGGCGAGAAGCAGATCACGCGGCTGGTACCGCGCGCGCTTTCGCAGCGCATCAGCGGGTCGTGGCTCGCGGGGGCATCCGGGGTGTCGGTCATCAGGGCGGCAAAATCGTTGGTAAACACGAAGGTGCCTTTGTAGTCCGGGTTTTTATCCCCGGTCACGCGCGTGTTGCCCGGACAGAGGAAGCAATCCGGGTCGTGCTGCGGCAGGGTCTGTTTTGCAGGCGTCTCCTGCGCCCCCTGCCAGGGACGCTTGGCGCGATGCGGAGAGACCAAAATCCATTGCCCGCTTAGCGGGTTAAAACGACGATGCGGATGATCGACGGGATTAAACGAAGTCATGACGGATCCTTAGTCCGGATAACCCTGCGGGTGGCGTGACTGCCAGTGCCAGGTATCCTGTGCCATTTCATCAAGCGTGCGGGTGACACGCCAGTTAAGTTCTTTATCGGCTTTGGTGGCATCGGCCCAGTAAGCAGGCAGGTCGCCATCACGACGCGGAGCGAAGTGGTAGTTCACCGGCTTACCGCAGGCTTTGCTGAAGGCGTTAACCACGTCCAGCACGCTGCTGCCGACCCCGGCACCGAGGTTATAAATATGCACGCCCGGTTTGTCAGCCAGCTGCTGCATGGCTGCAACGTGGCCGTCTGCTAAATCCATCACGTGGATATAGTCACGCACGCCGGTGCCGTCTTCGGTGGGGTAGTCATTGCCAAAAATGGCCAGCGACTCGCGACGGCCTACCGCCACCTGGGCGATGTACGGCATCAGGTTGTTCGGAATGCCCTGCGGATCTTCACCCATATCGCCAGACGGATGGGCGCCAACCGGGTTGAAGTAGCGCAGCAATGCGATGCTCCACTCCGGCTGGGCTTTTTGCAGGTCGGTCAGGATCTGCTCTACCATCAGCTTGCTTTTGCCGTATGGGCTTTGCGGCGTACCGGTCGGGAAGCTTTCAACGTAAGGAATTTTTGGCTGATCGCCATAGACGGTGGCGGAGGAGCTAAAGATAAAGTTTTTGACGTTTGCCGCGCGCATGGCGGAGATCAGACGCAGGGTACCGTTGACGTTGTTGTCGTAATACTCAAGCGGTTTCGCAACGGATTCACCGACCGCTTTCAGACCCGCGAAGTGGATCACCGCTTCGATGGCGTGGTCGTGAAGGATCTCGGTCATCAGCGCTTCGTTACGGATGTCGCCTTCCACGAAAGTCGGCTGTTTACCGCCAAGACGTTCAATCACCGGCAGCACGCTGCGCTTACTATTGCACAGGTTGTCGAGGATGATCACATCGTGACCATTTTGCAGCAGCTGCACACAGGTATGACTTCCGATGTAACCGCTACCACCTGTTACCAGAACTCGCATAATTCGCTCCATTGGGCTTATGGTATGTAATAACCATAGCATAACAGAGACGCAAAAAGTGTGACATGGGATAAAATAGTGGAATCGTTTACACTCATTTTCACACCCGCTTTTTCGATGACGTAGAGCATTCTAGATCAAAGAGATAGCGATGTATTGATGCAAGTTATCTGAAAAGAGGAGGGCGGTGCCCCCCGCTGTTAATCTACGTTGCTGAGAAGGTAGCGATAACCCTCGCCGTCCGCGACAAACTCGAGGCGGTGGGTGATGCAGGAGGGGGCATCTTCGGCATGGTGTGAAACGAACAGCAGCTGCGTTTCACCTTCGCTAATCAGCACGTCCACAAAGCGGCGGACCAGCTGTCGGTTAAGCGGATCCAGCCCCTGCAGCGGCTCGTCGAGGATCAGGAGCGTAGGGTGTTTCACCAGCGCGCGAACGATCAGTGCCAGGCGCTGCTGCCCCCACGACAGGCTATGAAACGGCGCGTCAGCCACCCGGTTATCCATCCCCAGAATATCCAGCCACTGCTGGGCCAGCTTGTGCTGTTTATCTGACACCGCCTGATAAATGCCGATGGAATCAAAATAGCCGGAAAGGATCACGTTGCGTACCGTGGTACTGACCCGGTAATCCAGATGCAGGCTGCTGCTGACGTAGCCAATGTGCTTTTTGATATCCCAGATGGTTTCGCCGCTGCCGCGACGGCGGCCAAACAGCGTCAGATCGTTACTGTAGCCCTGCGGGTGATCGCCGGTTATCAAGCTCAGTAGCGTGGATTTCCCCGCGCCGTTGGGACCGACAATCTGCCAGTGTTCGCCAGGATTAACCGTCCAACTGAGGTGATTCAGGATCGGTCGTTCGTCATAGGAGACTACGCCATCGCGCAGGACGATAAGCGGCTGCCGGGGATCGAGACCGTGGCGTGCTGCCGGCGCGTCGGGATCAGGCAGCGCAATGCCCGCCAGCTTTTCGCTGTGCGCAAGCTGGGCAATCAGCGCCTGTCGGAGCAGCGCGGACTTTTCTCCGGTTTCGATCAGGCTACAGTCTGCCAGCACGCCCGCGTTCTGCACGAAGTCAGGAATTTCATCGAAGCGGTTCAGCACCAGTACGATCGTATAGCCTTCCTGATTCAGAGAGTCTAGCAGGGCAGCCAGCTGGGCGCGGGAGTGGACATCCAGCCCGTCAAAGGGCTCATCCAGAATCAGCAGCTCCGGCTGGCTCATGAGCGCCTGGCACAGCAGCGTTTTCCGCGTCTCGCCGGTAGAGAGGTACTTAAAGCGCCGGTTCAGCAGCGCGGAAATGCCAAACTGTTCCGCCAGATGCTGACAGCGGGCGGGATCTTTCACCTCATCCTGAATAATTTCCGCCGCCGTGCGGCCGGTATCTTCTTCGCCAGGACTGAGTAAATCGGTATTGTTGCGCTGCCACTCGTCGCTGACCAGCTTCTGCAGCTGTTCAAAGGACAGGCGCGTCAGGCGCGTGAAATCGCTCCGGCATTCGCCTTTGAGAAGGGTAAGCTCTCCGGCCAGCGCGCGGGCCAGCGCGGATTTACCGCTGCCGTTAGTGCCGACAAACGCCCAGCTTTCACCCGCGCGTATTGTCAGATCGGCAATCGTCAGCGTTCGGGTATCGCTAAGACGAAACGTACCTTGCGAAATATGCAATGATGACATGATGTATCCCATTTTTTGCAGCAATAGATATCAGGGATACGCACTGTCGTCACGATTGTCAATGCGCTCAGCACAATGTGGCGATAATCACCCGGTCCGCGTTGAAATATGCGGTGACGACAGCACCTTCTTCTAAATCGTTCGCCTCGCTGAGCGGGACCGTGGCGCAAAGCGCCTGTCCGTCTGCCAGGGGCAGCAGCACTTCGCACTGCTCCTTGCCGCGTTCGATATGGCTGATGGTGCCCCGCAGCTGGTTATCAGCCGCCTTTGCCTTGTCCGGGTCGCGTGTGATATTGACCCAGGGTGCTTTCAGCAACACCAGCACCTCTTTACCTTCATCCAGGTCAAGCCGCTCTGCGCTCTGGGCCGTTATCGCCGCTTTCAGACGGGTGACACCATCGGCAAGCAAGATCTCAACATGCTGCTGTACCTGGAGATTATCGCGCGCCGTCACCGTACCAAACCACTGGTTGCGGGCGCTGGTCTGCAACGAGAAGCGGGAAATGGCGGCCAGCAAGCTGTCCAGCGGAACGTTGTCGTCGTCACTCAATACATCGAATGCTTTTTGCTGAATCTGGCCCAGGAGATCGTAGAGCTGAATCAGGCGCAGGCCGTAGCGTGTGACAACAGCACCTCCACCGCCTTTGCCCCCTGTGGCTCTGTCCACCAGCGGATGCTCACTCAGGGTGTTCATGTCATTGATGGCATCCCAGGCGCTTTTATAGCTAATCCCAGCGTTCTTAGCGCCCTGGCTAATTGAGCCGGTTTGTTCTATCTGTTTAAGCAGGGCAATACGTCGGGGATCGGCGAAAAGCTTTTGCTGAAGTCGGAGAGTAAGAAGAATTTCGGCCTGCATAACAGTGTCCTGGCAAAAAGAATATTGTGACCCAAATGGTGCAGGGCGCAAAGGGCACCGCACAAAAGGGGATGTTTTTCTTACTTTTCAGGGTAGAATAGCCCATTCACAAAATCTGGAGAAAACCATGTTAGAGTTGTTGAAAAGTCTGGTATTCGCCGTGATCATGGTACCAGTAGTGATGGCCATCATCCTCGGTGCCATCTACGGCCTGGGTGAAGTGTTCAACATCTTTTCGAATATCGGTCACAGAGACCGTGCGAAAAAGCAGCATTAATTTCCCACAAAACGCCCGGCTTGCCCGGGCGTTTTGCTCTCAAGCTTTTCTTACTTTCGCCGATATTATTTAACGTAACACACCGTGTTACCCCTTGAGCGGTACGAATTACCGCTGGGATCTCCCTGACGATACCGTTATATTAATATGTATATAACGATACTCACAGGAGTTACAGATGGCACGTTCATGGGTACGCCTTTTCGCAGGGGCAACGCTGACGCTTTCACTTACCGGACACGCGCTGGCGGACGAAGGTAAAATCACGGTCTTTGCGGCGGCGTCGTTGACCAACGCGCTGCAGGATATTGCGGCGGCGTATAAAAAAGAGAAAAACGTCGAGGTAGTCTCGTCTTTTGCCTCTTCCTCTACGCTGGCACGGCAGATAGAAGCGGGCGCTCCGGCAGATCTGTTTATCTCTGCTGACCAGAAGTGGATGGACTACGCGGTGGAGAAGAAATCGATTGATGCGGCGACCCGCGAAACGCTGCTGGGCAATAGCCTTGTTGTGGTTGCACCGAAGGCCAGCACGCAGGGTGAAATCACCATCAATAAAGAGACAAACTGGACCCGCCTGCTGAACGGTGCCCGTCTGGCGGTGGGTGACCCGGAACACGTTCCGGCCGGGATTTACGCCAAAGAAGCGCTGCAAAAGCTGGGCGCGTGGGAGACCCTGTCACCAAAACTGGCCCCGGCGGAAGATGTGCGCGGCGCGCTGGCGCTGGTGGAGCGTAACGAAGCTCCGCTGGGCATTGTGTATGGTTCCGATGCAGTTGCCAGCAAGGGCGTAAAAGTGGTTGGAACCTTCCCGGAAGACTCCCACAAGAAAGTGGAATATCCTGTGGCGATTGTTGATGGACATAAAAATGCGACCGTAACGGCCTTCCGCGATTATCTGAAGGGGCCGGAGGCGTCCGCAATCTTTAAACGTTATGGATTTACGACTCACTGATGATACTGACCGATCCTGAATGGCAGGCTGTTCTGCTGAGCCTTAAAGTCTCTTCCCTGGCGGTTGCGCTGAGTTTGCCCTTTGGGATCTTTTTTGCCTGGCTACTGGTTCGCTGTCGGTTCCCCGGCAAAGCGCTGCTCGACAGCGTCCTTCATCTTCCCCTGGTTTTACCGCCAGTGGTGGTCGGTTATCTGCTGTTGATTTCGATGGGGCGACGCGGTTTTATCGGCGAAAAGCTCTACGACTGGTTCGGAATCACCTTTGCCTTTAGCTGGCGCGGTGCGGTACTGGCGGCGGCGGTGATGTCATTCCCGCTGATGGTCAGAGCGATCCGCCTCGCGCTGGAAGGCGTGGATATGAAGCTCGAACAGGCGGCCCGCACGCTCGGTGCCGGGCGCTGGCGCGTCTTTTTTACCATCACGCTTCCGCTTACGCTGCCGGGCATCATTGTCGGGACGGTGCTGGCGTTCGCCCGCTCGCTGGGCGAGTTTGGTGCGACCATCACCTTTGTGTCGAACATTCCCGGCGAGACGCGGACCATCCCATCGGCCATGTATACCCTGATTCAGACGCCAGGGGGAGAGAGTGCCGCAGCGCGGCTGTGCATCATCTCTATCGTATTAGCCCTGGTTTCGCTGCTGGTTTCTGAATGGCTGGCACGGCTAAGCCGCGAACGGATGGGGAAATAACGATGCTGGAACTGAATTTCACCCAGACGCTGGGAAACCATACTCTGACGCTTAACGAGACGCTGCCTGCAAGCGGCATCACCGCCGTCTTCGGCGTGTCGGGCGCGGGTAAAACGTCTCTGATTAACGCCATCAGCGGCCTGACGCGCCCGCAGTCAGGGCGCATTGTCCTGAACAACCGCGTCCTGAATGACGTGGAGAACAAGATTTACCTTTCGCCGGATAAACGCCGCATCGGTTATGTTTTTCAGGACGCGCGCTTGTTCCCGCACTACCGCGTGCGCGGCAACCTGCGCTACGGTATGGCGAAAAGCATGGCCGGGCAGTTTGATAAGCTGGTGACGCTTTTAGGCATTGAACCCCTGCTCGACAGGCTGCCGTCCTCGCTCTCCGGCGGGGAGAAACAGCGTGTGGCTATAGGCCGCGCGTTGCTGACCGCCCCCGAACTGCTGCTGCTCGACGAGCCGCTGGCCTCGCTGGATATACCGCGCAAGCGCGAGCTTTTGCCTTACCTGCAGCGTCTGACCCGCGAAATTAATATTCCGATGCTCTACGTCAGCCATTCGCTGGATGAGATCCTCCATCTGGCCGACAAAGTGCTGGTGCTGGAAGAGGGCAGCGTGAAGGCCTTCGGCAACCTGGAAGATGTGTGGGGCAGTAGCGTGATGCACCCCTGGTTACCCAGGGAGCAGCAGAGCAGCATCCTGAAGGTGAGCGTTCTGGAGCATCATCCGCACTACGCGATGACCGCCCTGGCGCTGGGCGACCAGCATCTTTGGGTCAATAAGATCGACAAGCCGTTGCAGTCCGCGCTGCGTATTCGTATTCAGGCATCAGACGTCTCGCTGGTGCTGCAGCCGCCGCTGCAAACCAGTATTCGAAATATCCTGCGCGCCAAAGTCGCGGAGTGTTTTGATGATAACGGTCAGGTGGAGGTGAAGCTCGAGGTGGGAAGCCGGACGCTCTGGGCGCGCATTAGCCCGTGGGCCAGGGATGAGTTAGGGATCAAACCCGGCCTGTGGCTCTACGCGCAAATCAAGAGCGTCTCGATCACCGCCTGATTACAGCAGGTGGGTATAAATGTACTGCGCGATGCTGTCGGTGGTGTTGTCGCCAATCACCACGTTAGCGCGCGCTTTTACCGCGTCGTCGGCATTACCCATCGCCACGCCCGTACCGACGGCTTCCAGCATGCTGATGTCGTTGTAGTTGTCACCGAAGGCGATCGCGTCCTGCATTGACCAGCCCTGCGACTCCACGTACTGCGTCAGGCGCTTGCCTTTGCTGTTGCCCTTGCGGGCAATATCCACCTGATCGTGCCAGGACCATTCGCACTCCAGCCCCAGCGTGTCCTCGACGTGTTTCGCGAAGGTATTCAGTTTGGTGGTGTCTTCATCCGTCAGGGCAAACTTCCAGATAGCCTCAACGTCCTGGGCCGCCTGACGCAGAGAGGAAACCTGGGTAAAGACCGGACGCTGCGCTTCTGGCAGGGACAACGCCCAGTTGCTGGTGCGTACCACATGGCCGGTTGGGCGCTCGTACACCATCGCGTTATCCACATACATCAGGCCGTGAACATTATGCTCATCCAGCAGATCGATCAGCTGCAGCGCCTGGGGAACCGGCAGCGGGTCGGAGGCTAAAACCTTTTTTGCCTGATAATCATACAAATAAGTGCCATTACAACAAATTGCAGGTGTATCCAGCGCCAGTGCCTGATAAAAAGGGTGAATGGCAACGTGATGTCGACCCGTTACGATAAGGAGTTGATATCCCACTTCCTGCGCGCGTTTAAGCGCTTCAAGGGAGGAGGGGAGCAGGGTTTTCTGAGGGGTAAGTAATGTTCCGTCTAAATCCAGTGCAATCACACGCGAGGTCATTTGTTCTTCCGGGTTAATGTTGAATTTTAGGTCTCAGGGGATGTTACACCGAGAGTAAATCGCTGCAAAATTCCTGGCTAAAATTCAGCATTCACCGTTAAAAATAATCACTTTCACGTGCAGTGAGGAGAGGAGTATTCATGAAACAAACCGTTTATACCGCCAGTCCTGAAAGTCAGCAGATCCACGTCTGGCGCTTGAATGCAGAAGGTTCGCTCACGCTGGTTCAGGTTGTTGATGTGCCGGGCCAGGTGCAACCGATGGTCGTCAGCCCGGATAAACGTTTCTTATACGTGGGCGTGCGCCCGGAGTTTCGCGTGCTGGCCTACCGCATCTCTCCTGACGACGGCGCGCTGACCTACACCGCTGAGGCGCCACTGCCGGGCAGCCCAACCCACATCTCGACCGATCGTAAAGGCCGCTTCATTTTTAGCGGTTCTTACAATGCCGGTTGCGTCAGCGTGACCCGTCTTGACGATGGTATTCCGGTAGAAACTGTCGACGTGGTGGAAGGGCTGGAAGGCTGCCATTCGGCGAATATCTCCCCGGACAACCGCACGCTGTGGGTGCCTGCGCTGAAGCAGGATCGTATCTGCCTGTTTACCCTGAGCGACGATGGTCACCTGGTGGCGCAGAATCCTGCTGAAGTCACCACCGTTGAGGGCGCAGGTCCTCGCCATATGGTATTCCACCCGAACCAGCAATATGCCTACGTCGTTAACGAACTGAACAGCTCTGTGGACGTATGGGAGCTGAAAGATCCAAACGGTCAGATTGAGTGCGTGCAGACGCTGGACATGATGCCGTCTGACTTCTCTGACACTCGCTGGGCGGCAGATATTCACATCACGCCGGATGGTCGCCATCTGTACGCCTGCGACCGCACCTCCAGCCTGATTACCGTCTTCAGCGTCTCCGAAGATGGCAGCGTGCTGGCTATTGAGGGCTTCCAGCCAACGGAAACCCAGCCGCGCGGCTTTAATATCGATCACAGCGGTAAATACCTGATTGCGGCGGGGCAGAAATCCCACCACATCGCGCTGTATGAAATCAAAGGAGAGCAGGGTCTGCTGGAAGAGAAAGGACGCTACGCTGTAGGCCAGGGGCCAATGTGGGTGGTGGTTAACGCGCACTAAGCGGCTTAAAACAAAAAACCTCGCGAATGCGAGGTTTTTTTATGCCCGGTGGTAGCCGGGTGAGCACATCAAAACGTAACCAACAGGGTCATCATAATGTCGACTCAAGGCGATGTAAATTCATCGTCAACGAACAAAGGAGAACACGGAATGATCGGTGAATAGTATATAAATAATAATCAGTCACTTAAGTGCTTTTGCTTTACAAATTCCTAAATTGGTTTTAACTGTTTTTATATACAGTGGTGATTTGATATCATTCTGTGCGTTGGTTCGATGTGTTGCAGTTCCGCAATTCAGGATCCTTTTTAAGTCCTGGCTGTCGGGTGGTGCCGACGGTGCCTAAACTGCGGAGCACATCAAAACATAACCAACACACCTCTGGTGACAGGCAGCGGAAAGGTAAACCAGAGGAGAAGTGCTCTATACCAAAGGAGTGGCGTATGAGCGGTGTGGAATGGGCAATTCTGTTCCTGCAACTCATGGTTGCGATTATGCAACTATTGGATGCGTATCTTAAGTTTGGAGCCTGACGCATTCAGTCGCAGTAAAAAGGGGGATTAAACTCCCCCTTTTACTCTCATCTCGTTACTGCTTCGGCTCAGCAACCACGTTGCTGCCCAGACCGCGGTTGTTGTATTCCCACATGCGGTTGAAGTTCGCGTCGTTCAGGTTGCGCTGCACGTTTCCTTTATCGTCCACCGCACCGGTGTTGCCGGAGAACGGACGTTTGGAGACAGCCGCATCAGCCCACGGCTTCGCCACGTTAAAGCCTTCGTTGATCACGCTGTCGCGGATAACGACCTGGCCGTTGGTCGCAGAGTCCACGTCCAGGGAGCGGCCCAGCTGCGCCACGCCGTCACCGGCCGCGTTAAAGCGGCTGTTCACGGCCAGGAAGCCGTAAAACAGGTTAGACTGGGTTGCCGGAGCAAACACATAGCCTTCCTGCTGGGTACGGGAATTCACCACGCGGAAATCGGTGTTATCAAACACCACCGCGCCGCGACCGGACACCAGATCCACGTCACCTTCAACGTAGCTGTTGGTCACCAGCGTACGGGTCAGACGGTTGTTCTGCAGCGTGTTCTGTACGCCGCTGTTGGTCACGAAGAAGGTGTTCTGACGGCCCAGAATATTGACGTTGTTAAACTGCACCTTATCGCCGTCGCTACGCAGCGCAACGGCCTGGTGGTTACCGGCATCCACGCTGTCACCAAGGGTATTCTGAATGGTCAGGTTCTGCAGTTGCAGGCCATTATTCTGCGACCAGAACACCGCCGAGCACATCACGCCAACGGTGGCGGAACGCTTGCTCTGGCAGTTATCAAACATATACCACGCCGGTTTGCCCGGCATATATTTGCCTGCCGGGTTCACCAGGTGACGCCAGGCGGTGCTGTCGATTTCGGAATCAATCGCCAGGCCAATTTTTACGTCGATGGCTTTTTCACCCAGACCGTAAATCGTAATGCTGCCAGGAGCCGCCGGAACGTACACGGTGCCTTCGTATTCACCCGGCAGGATCGCGATGTACTGGCGAGACGCGCTGTGTTTAGTGATTGCCGCGTCAACCGCTGCCTGGATAGTGGTATGCGTTACGCCCTGCGCGCCAGCCGGGCCAACAACGAAGTCAGGCTGTTTAGGCAGGTTAATAGAAGACGGTGTCCACGGCGCGGCGTTAGGATCCATCGCCGAGAAGTAATGGGCGCGGTCGAAATTCTTCGCTTCATCCGCGGACAAAATCGGGCGGGAGGCGGTACCGGGCGCTACCTGCTCAGAAGGACGCTGATCCGGTGGTGTAGAACTGCATGCGGATAATGTCACGCCAAAGGCGAGCGCTAACGCCAGACGGGAAATCCTGGAAATGTTCAAGGTGAAGCTCCTGGGTATGCAAGTCTTTACGGGATAGACGAAATAGCCTGCTTTTTTATACTAAGTTGAGCGAAACGGGAAGATAAAAAGGGTAAAAGTTGCATTTTTTGCCCGGAGGTAACGGGAAAGTCATCACAAATAAATAACATTTTCCCTTAAGGCGGTTGACAGCAGACGATGGATGCAAATAAATGTCTATACAACCCATGACAAGTGGAATGCCCATGCAGCTTCAACCTGACGATGTTATATGGCGAAATGCGCGCCTGGCAACAATGGTTCCCGATACATCCGCGCCTTATGGCCTGAAAGAGCAGCACGCGCTGGTCGTGCGCGGCCAAACTATCCTTGGCGTGCTCCCTGAATCTGACCTTCCTTCCGGACACCGTCACGTCATCGATCTTGAGGGACGTCTGGTCACGCCTGGCCTGATTGACTGCCATACCCATCTGGTATTTGGCGGCGACCGCGCGGCGGAGTGGGAGCAGCGTCTGAACGGCGTCTCTTACCAGACCATCAGCGCTCAGGGGGGCGGGATTAACGCCACCGTGACGGCAACGCGCAGCAGTTCACCCGAAACCCTGCTCAAGCTGGCGCAGCAGCGGCTCCAGCGTCTGATGAATGAAGGCGTCACGACCGTTGAAATCAAATCGGGATACGGGCTCAACGCCGAGGCCGAAGAGAAGATGCTGCAGGTTGCCCGCCAGCTGAGCCTCGATAATCCGATCGATATCAGCCCAACGCTGCTGGCGGCCCATGCGGTTCCGCCGGAATATCGACAGGATCCGGATGCGTACCTCGCGCTGGTCTGTGAGCAGATATTGCCCACGCTGTGGCAAAAAGAGTTATATGAAGCAGTAGACGTGTTCTGCGAAAACGTCGGTTTTACCCCGTCGCAAACCGAGCGCCTCTTTAAGGCCGCCGCCGCGCTCGGTATCCCGGTGAAAGGGCATGTTGAACAGCTGTCGAATCAGGGCGGTGCGGCGCTGGTCAGCCAATATAACGGACTGTCGGCCGATCATATCGAATATCTCGACGACGCGGGCGTTCAGGCGATGGCGCAAAGCGGTACGGTTGCGGTACTGCTCCCCGGCGCGTTCTATTTTCTGCAGGAGCGCCAGCGTCCGCCGGTTGAACAGCTCAGAAAACAGGGGGTAGCGATGGCGGTCGCCACCGACTATAACCCCGGCACCAGCCCGTTTGCGAGCCTGCACCTGGCGATGAACATGGCCTGCGTCCAGTTTGGCCTGACGCCCGAAGAAGCCTGGGCTGGCGTCACGCGGCATGCCGCGCAGGCGCTGGGGCGCGGTGAAACCCACGGACAGCTGCGGGCCGGGTTTGTCGCTGATTTTATCGTCTGGGATGCTCACCACCCGGTGGAGATGGTCTACGAGCCGGGACGCAATCCGCTGTATCAACGTATTTTCCGTGGGGAGGCAGTATGAAGTTATGGCGGCCCGTCGCCGAAACGGTCTGGCAGGGGCGAGACGACAGCGCCGAAGCCAGCAATGCAACGCGCATTTTCCAGACGATACAACAGCAGGCGCAGTTCACGCCGCTTTCATCCGGCATCGCGCTGATAGGCTTTGAATGCGATGCAGGGGTTAAACGCAATCAGGGCAGGCCCGGCGCCGCGCAGGCCCCTGATATTCTGCGCAAAGCGCTGGCGAATATGGCAAGCCATCAGGGACACGAACGGCTGGCGGATATGGGCTCGGTGTACGTTGAAAGCGATGAGCTTGAACCCGCGCAGCGGGCGTTAAGCGATGCCGTGACGGCCTGCCAGCAGTCCGGGATGCGCACGCTGGTGTTTGGCGGCGGGCATGAAACCGCCTGGGCGCATGGACGGGGTGTTCTGGATGCATTCCCCGGCGAGCGCGTGGCGGTGATAAACCTGGATGCGCATCTCGACCTGCGCAAGGCCGACCGGGCGACGTCCGGTACGCCGTTTCGTCAGCTGGCTCAATACTGCGATGAATGCGGGCGCGAGTTTCGCTATGCCTGCTTTGGCGTCAGCCGCGCGGCGAACACCCAGGCACTGTGGGATGAGGCCGAACGCCTGAACGTCACGCTGGTGGAGGATCTTCATTTCAGACGCGAGGCATTATCGGCGCTGGAAAAGGTGCTGGCGCAGGCCGAGCGTGTCTATCTTACGATCGATCTGGACGTCCTGCCCGCGGGCGAAATGCCTGCCGTTTCCGCCCCTGCGGCGTTAGGCGTCCCGGCAATGGATCTAATGCCGGTTATTGAACAAATCTGCCGCAGCGGTAAGCTGCAGGCCGCCGATCTGGTAGAGTTTAACCCGCAGTACGATCGGGACGGACAGGGCGCAAAGCTCGCTGCCCGTCTGGCCTGGCAAATTGCTCACTGGTGGGCATAACACTATTAAAGGAGTCACGATGTTTTCACGCTCACCCCTGCCGCAACCGAGCCCGCCCGCGCCTTTCTATGAAAAGGTGAAGCAGGCGATCAGCGAAAAAATCGCCACCGGCGTCTGGCGCCCGCACGATCGCATTCCGTCGGAGGCCGAGCTGGTGGCGCAGTTCGGTTTTAGCCGGATGACCGTCAACCGGGCGCTGCGCGAGCTCACCGACGAAGGACTTCTGGTGCGCCTGCAGGGCGTGGGGACGTTTGTGGCGGAACCGAAAGGGCAATCTGCCCTGTTTGAAATCCGCAGCATTGCCGATGAGATAACCTCGCGTAATCATCAGCACCGCTGCGAAGTGTTGGTGCTGGAAGAGACCCAGGCCAGCGCCGAGCAGGCCGCTGAGCTAAATGTCAAAGAGGGTAGCCGCATCTTCCACTCCGTGATGGTGCATTTTGAAAACGACATTCCGGTGCAGATTGAAGATCGCTGCGTCAACGCAGAGCGGATACCGGAATACCTGAACCAGGATTACACCCACACCACGCCGCACGCCTATCTGTCGCTGGTCGCACCGCTGACGGAAGGGGAGCACATTGTTGAGGCCGTACGCGCGACGCCGCAGGAGTGCGAGCTGTTGCGCATTAAAGAATACGATCCGTGCCTGCTGATCCGCCGTCGTACCTGGTCATCATCGGATATCGTGTCGCATGCCCGACTGCTTTTCCCGGGGAACCGTTACCGGCTGCAGGGCCACTTTATGTCATAAGTTTTATAAGCGTGATCGCTAACGCAATATAACAAAATTGTATCTTTTTTGTTAAATCCGGCCTTGTGTGTGCTTGTCTATACAAGTATATCTAAATACATCATCTGTCCCGTATAGGAGCACACAATGTCGTCAGGTAAATACCGCCAGCAGGACGTCCGCGCCGCGCGCGGCACCACGCTTACTGCCAAAAGCTGGCTCACCGAAGCCCCGCTGCGCATGTTGATGAACAACCTTGATCCTGAGGTGGCGGAAAACCCCCACGAACTGGTGGTCTACGGCGGCATAGGCCGCGCCGCACGCAACTGGGAATGCTATGACGCAATTGTAAAATCCCTGACCGAACTCGAAAACGACGAAACCCTGCTGGTGCAGTCCGGCAAGCCGGTTGGCGTGTTTAAAACCCACAAGAACGCGCCGCGCGTGCTGATCGCCAACTCTAACATCGTGCCCCACTGGGCCACCTGGGAACACTTCAACGAGCTGGACGCGAAAGGGCTGGCGATGTATGGCCAGATGACCGCCGGGAGCTGGATCTACATCGGTAGCCAGGGGATTGTGCAGGGCACCTACGAAACCTTCGTGGAAGCGGGGCGTCAGCATTATAACGGCTCGCTGAAAGGCCGCTGGGTGCTTACCGCCGGTCTGGGCGGGATGGGCGGCGCGCAGCCGCTGGCCGCCACGCTGGCCGGCGCGTGCTCGCTGAACATTGAATGCCAGCAGAGCCGCATTGATTTCCGTCTGCGTACCCGTTACGTCGACGAACAGGCCGAGAATCTTGATGACGCGCTGGCGCGCATCAAAAAATACACGTCCGAAGGCAAAGCGGTGTCGATTGCCCTGTGCGGCAACGCGGCGGATATTCTGCCGGAGCTGGTTGCCCGCGGCGTGCGTCCGGACCTGGTCACCGACCAGACCAGCGCCCATGACCCGCTGCACGGTTACCTGCCAAAAGGCTGGACGTGGGAAGACTACCAGCAAAAAGCGGAAACCGACCCTGAAGGCACGGTACTGGCGGCTAAGCGTTCGATGGCGGAACACGTCTCCGCGATGCTGGCCTTCAGCCAGTTGGGTATTCCAACCTTTGACTACGGCAACAACATCCGCCAGATGGCGAAAGAGATGGGCGTGAATAACGCCTTCGACTTCCCCGGCTTCGTGCCTGCCTATATCCGCCCGCTGTTCTGCCGCGGCATCGGCCCGTTCCGCTGGGTGGCCTTGTCCGGCGATCCGCAGGATATCTACAAAACTGACGCTAAAGTGAAGGAGATCGTCGCCGACGACGAACACCTGCACCACTGGCTGGATATGGCTCGCGAACGCATCAGCTTCCAGGGCCTGCCGGCGCGCATCTGCTGGGTAGGGCTCGAGTGGCGGCAAAAGCTGGGCCTCGCCTTCAACGAAATGGTGCGCAGCGGCGAGGTCTCCGCGCCGATTGTGATCGGCCGTGACCACCTGGACTCCGGTTCCGTCGCCAGCCCAAACCGTGAAACCGAAGCCATGCGCGACGGATCTGACGCGGTCTCCGACTGGCCATTGCTTAATGCCCTGCTGAATACCGCCAGCGGCGCCACCTGGGTCTCGCTGCACCACGGCGGCGGCGTCGGGATGGGCTTCTCCCAGCACTCAGGGATGGTCATCGTCTGTGATGGAACCGATGAAGCGGCCGCGCGCATCGCCCGCGTGCTGCACAACGACCCGGCAACCGGCGTGATGCGTCACGCGGATGCGGGTTACGAGATTGCCATTGACTGTGCCAAAGAGCAGGGACTGAACCTGCCGATGATCCCTGCCACACAAGGAAAGCATGCATGAACGCGTTAACACTCACTCCCGGCTCGCTGACGCTCAAACAGCTGCGTAACGTCTGGCGCCAGCCGGTCCCCCTGTCGCTTGATGAAAGCGCCCACGCCGCGATAAACGACAGCGTCGCCTGTGTAGAAGCGATTGTTGCCGAAGGGCGCACCGCCTACGGGATTAACACCGGCTTTGGCCTGCTGGCGCAGACCCGCATCGCCACGCACGATCTGGAAAACTTACAGCGTTCGCTGGTGCTGTCGCACGCGGCAGGCGTCGGCCAGCCTCTGGATGATGAGATTGTCCGTCTGATGATGGTGCTCAAAATCAACAGCCTGGCGCGCGGTTTCTCGGGCATTCGCCTGAGCGTGATCCAGGCGCTGATGGCCCTGGTGAATGCAGAAGTCTATCCGTGGATCCCGGCAAAAGGTTCCGTCGGTGCCTCCGGCGATCTCGCTCCGCTGGCGCACATGTCGCTGCTGCTGCTGGGTGAAGGCAAAGCGCGCTGGCAGGGCGAGTGGCTCCCTGCGAAAGAAGCGCTGGCAAAAGCCGGCTTAACGCCAATCACTCTCGCGGCAAAAGAGGGGCTGGCGCTGCTCAACGGCACGCAGGCGTCGACGGCCTTCGCGCTGCGCGGCCTGTTTGAAGCGGAGGATCTCTTTGCCTCGGCTGTGGTGTGCGGTGCGCTGACCACCGAGGCGGTGCTCGGCTCGCGTCGTCCGTTTGACGCGCGTATTCACGCGGTGCGCGGCCAGCGCGGGCAGATTGATGCCGCCGCCATGTACCGCCACGTGCTCACCGACACGAGTGAGATTGCGGATTCACACCATAACTGCGAGAAGGTGCAGGAACCGTATTCTCTGCGCTGTCAGCCGCAGGTGATGGGCGCGTGCCTGACGCAGCTGCGCCAGGCAGCAGAGGTGCTGCTGGTGGAGGCCAATGCGGTCTCCGACAACCCGCTGGTATTCGCCGAGGAAAACGAGGTGGTCTCCGGGGGCAACTTCCACGCCGAGCCGGTGGCGATGGCGGCGGATAATATCGCGCTGGCGATTGCCGAAGTCGGCGCGTTGTCCGAGCGCCGTATCGCGCTGATGATGGATAAACACATGTCCCAACTGCCACCGTTCCTGGTGCGTAACGGCGGGGTTAACTCAGGCTTTATGATCGCTCAGGTGACGGCCGCAGCGCTGGCAAGCGAGAACAAAGCCCTGTCGCACCCGCACAGCGTGGACAGCCTGCCAACCTCGGCGAACCAGGAAGATCACGTGTCGATGGCCCCGGCGGCCGGGCGTCGTCTGTGGGAGATGGCCTCCAACACCCGCGGCGTGCTGGCGGTGGAGTGGCTGGCGGCGTGTCAGGGTATCGATCTGCGCGAAGGGCTTAAATCCAGCCCGCTGCTGGAGCAGGCGCGCCATGTGCTGCGCGAGCACGTCACGCATTACGATGACGACCGCTTCTTTGCGCCGGATATTGATAAGGCGATGCAGCTTCTGGAAGAGGGACGCCTTGTAGGACTGCTACCTTCGGTTCTGTGATGTTTTGCCCGGTAGCGCTGCGCTTACCGGGCCAACGAATGCGGAATCCAGGCCGGGTAAGGCGTAGCCGCTACCCGGCTTTTTTCAGGAATACATCGCCGTAATCGACGCGCTCCCCAGGGAATGGAAATGCACGTTAAACCCGACCATCGCGCCGCTCGCCCCTTCATCGACCTCAATCTTCTCCACATCCAGCGCGTGCACCGTGAAGATATAGCGGTGGGTTTCCCCTTTTGGCGGCGCCGCGCCGCCGTAGCCCGCTTTACCAAAGTCAGTGCGCGTCTGAATGGCACCTTCAGGCAGGGCAACCAGGTCTGAACCGGAACCCTGGGGCAGCACGCGCGTGTCGGCGGGCAGGTTCGCCACAACCCAGTGCCACCAGCCCGAGCCGGTCGGCGCGTCCGGGTCGTAGCAGGTCACGACAAAGCTTTTGGTTCCTGCAGGAACGTCGTCCCACGCCAGGTGTGGGGAGATATTATCCCCCTGATAGCCCATGCCGTTGAAAACGTGGCGTTCGGGGAGTTTTTCACCGTCGCGCAGATCTTTACTGATGATTTTCATACGGTTTACCCTCGTTATTCACTCGTTCAGGAAGTGTAACGCATGGAATTAAATCGCGAAATGCGCGGGAATGTTAACGGCTGTTACGACCGCGTCGGTTAATTTACGCAGCTGCTCCGGCGTGATGCTGTACGGCGGCATCAGGTAGATAAGCTTGCCGAAAGGCCGCACCCAGACGCCCTGCTCAACGAAGAAGCGCTGCAGCGCCGCCATGTTCACCGGGCGGGTGGTTTCAATCACCCCGATGGCACCCAGCACGCGCACGTCCGCCACAAAATTCGCCCCCGAGGCGGCACTCAGCTCTCCTTTCAGCTGTGCCTCAATCGCCGCGACCTGCGTCTGCCACTCGCCGCTCTCCAGAATGGCGAGGCTTTCGCTTGCCACGGCGCAGGCCAGCGGGTTGCCCATAAACGTCGGGCCGTGCATAAAGCAGCCCGCCTCGCCGTCGCTGATGGTGTCGGCAACCTGACGAGTGGTGAGGGTGGCGGAGAGCGTCATGGTGCCGCCGGTCAGCGCTTTGCCCAGACACAGAATATCCGGCGCAATGCCCGCGTGTTCGCAGGCAAACAGCTTGCCGGTGCGGCCAAAGCCGGTGGCAATTTCATCGGCAATCAGCAGAATGCCCTCGCGGTCGCACATCTTGCGAATGCGCCTCAGCCATTCCGGATGGTACATCCGCATTCCGCCCGCGCCCTGCACGATCGGTTCGAGAATAACGGCGGCGATTTCATGGCGATGCGCCGCCATCAGCCGCGCGAAGCCCACCATGTCCGTCTCGTTCCACTCACCGTCGAAGCGGCTTTGCGGCGCAGGGGCAAACAGGTTTTCCGGCAGATAGCCCTTCCACAGGCTGTGCATGGAGTTGTCCGGATCGCAGACCGACATCGCCCCGAAGGTATCCCCGTGATAGCCGTTGCGGAAGGTGAGGAACCGCTGGCGCGTTTCGCCCTTCGCATGCCAGTACTGCAGCGCCATCTTCATCGCCACTTCCACCGCCACCGAGCCGGAATCGGCCAGGAAAACGCACTCCAGCGATTCAGGCGTCATCGCCACCAGGCGACGGCATAAATCCACCGCGGGCTGATGGGTGATTCCGCCAAACATCACGTGCGACATCTGGTCAATCTGGGCCTTCATCGCCGCGTTCAGGCGCGGATGGTTGTATCCGTGAATGGCCGCCCACCAGGAGGACATTCCGTCAACCAGCCGCTCGCCGCTGGCGAGATGCAGCTCGCAGCCGTGGGCAGAGGCCACCGGATAGACGGGAAGGGGGCGGGTCGTAGAGGTGTAAGGGTGCCAGATATGCTGCTTGTCGAAGGCGAGATCGTCCTGGGTCATAATCGACTTGTAAACCATTTTGAAAAGTTTTAGGTTTACGAGTATAAACCGAACCGAAAATTAACAAAACCCTTTGGAGAAGCCCAATGGCTCACCACGCACGCTGGACGATGTCGCAAGTTACTGAATTATTCAATAAACCTTTCCTTGAGCTGATGTTCGAAGCCCAACAGGTGCATCGTCAGCACTTCGATCCGCGTCATGTTCAGGTCAGCACGCTGCTGTCGATCAAGACCGGCGCCTGTCCTGAAGACTGCAAATACTGCCCGCAGAGCGCGCGCTACAAAACCGGTCTCGAATCCGAGCGTCTGATGGAAGTGGAGCAGGTGCTCGACTCCGCGCGCAAGGCGAAAAACGCGGGCTCAACCCGCTTCTGCATGGGCGCGGCGTGGAAGAACCCGCACGATCGCGATATGCCGTACCTGGAGCAGATGGTGAAGGGCGTGAAGGAAATGGGCCTCGAAGCCTGCATGACCCTCGGTACGCTAAACGAGGAGCAGGCGCAGCGCCTTTCTGCCGCGGGGCTGGACTACTACAACCACAACCTGGACACCTCCCCGGAATTTTACGGCAACATCATCACCACGCGCACCTATCAGGAGCGCCTGGACACGCTGGACAAAGTGCGTGATGCAGGGATCAAGGTCTGCTCCGGCGGCATCGTGGGCTTAGGCGAAACGGTGAAAGACCGTGCGGGCCTGCTGCTGCAGCTGGCGAACCTGCCCACCCCGCCGGAAAGCGTGCCGATCAACATGCTGGTGAAGGTCAAGGGCACGCCGCTGGCGGATAACGAGGATGTGGATGCGTTTGATTTTATCCGCACCATCGCGGTGGCGCGCATCATGATGCCGACCTCTTACGTTCGCCTCTCTGCGGGCCGCGAGCAGATGAACGAGCAGACTCAGGCAATGTGCTTTATGGCCGGCGCCAACTCCATCTTCTACGGCTGCAAGCTGCTGACCACGCCGAACCCGGAAGAGGATAAAGACGTTCAGCTGTTCCGCAAGCTGGGGCTGAACCCGCATCAGACCGAGGTGCTGACGGGCGATAACGAGCAACAGCAGCAGCTGGAGCAGCAGATTCTCAACGCCGATACCGACCAGTTCTACAACGCGGCAGCCGTATGACCTGGCAGGCACGGATTAATGCCGCGCTGGAAGAACGCCGGGCGGCAGAGGCGTTTCGCGTTCGCAGGGTGGTGGAAAACGGCGCGGGCCGTTTTCTGACCCGCGAGGGACGGCAGTTTTGTAATTTCTCCAGCAATGACTATCTCGGGCTGAGCCAGCATCCGGCCATCGTCCGCGCCTGGCAGCAGGGCGCGGAGCGGTTTGGCGTGGGCAGCGGTGGCTCGGGGCACGTCAGCGGATACACCACGGCGCATCAGGCGCTGGAGGAAGAGCTGGCCGACTGGCTAGGCTATCCGCGCGCGCTGCTGTTTATCTCCGGCTTTGCCGCCAATCAGGCGGTCATCACGGCCATGATGGGGAAAGAGGACCGCATTGTCGCCGACCGCTTAAGCCACGCCTCGCTGCTGGAAGCGGCAAACTTAAGTCCCGCCCAGCTGCGGCGTTTTGCCCATAACGATGCGTCACAGCTCGCCTCGCTGCTGGACAAACCCTGCGACGGGCAACAGCTGGCGGTCACGGAAGGGGTGTTCAGCATGGACGGCGACAGTGCGCCGCTTGCCGCGCTTCACGAGGCCGCAAAGCGGCAAAACGCCTGGCTGCTGGTCGATGATGCTCACGGTACTGGGGTGATGGGCGATGAAGGACGCGGCAGCGCCCATCAACAAGACGTGAAGCCGGAACTGCTGGTGGTTACCTTCGGCAAAGGCTTTGGCGTCAGCGGCGCCGCCGTGCTGTGCAGCGAACCTGTCGCCGACTATCTGCTGCAGTTTGCCCGTCACCTCATCTACAGCACCAGCATGCCCCCGGCGCAGGCCGTGGCGCTGTCGGCGTCGCTGGCGGTGATCCGCAGCGCAGAAGGGGATGAACGCCGTCAGCAGCTGGCAGAGCACATCTCCTGCTTCCGTCAGGGACTGGCGGCGCTTCCCTTCCAGAGTCCCGATTCGCAGAGCGCCATCCAGCCCGTGATTGTCGGCGAAAACGGCCGCGCGCTGGCGCTGGCCCAGGCGCTGCGCGAGCGGGGGATGTGGGTTACGGCCATTCGTCCGCCAACCGTTCCGCCGGGCACCGCGCGTCTGCGCTTAACCCTGACGGCGGCGCATGAGGCGCAGGATATCCAGACGCTGCTGGAGGCGCTTCATGATGCCGGTGAATAAGCAGGCCGTTGCGGCGGCGTTTGGCCGGGCCGCGCGGAGCTATTCGCAGCACGATGAACTCCAGCGCCAGAGCGCGCAGGGGCTTCTGGCCGCGCTTGGCGAGAACCGCTTCCCGCAGGTGCTGGACGCCGGCTGTGGTCCCGGCAGCAACAGCCGCTACTGGCGCGAGGCGGGGAGCGAGGTGACGGCCATCGACCTGTCGCCCGCCATGCTGGACGAGGCGCGCCAGCAGCAGGCGGCGCACCACTATGTCGTGGCCGATATCGAGGCTATCCCGCTGGCGGACGCGCAGTTCGATCTGGTCTGGAGCCATCTGGCGGTGCAGTGGTGCAGCAGCCTGCCGCAGGCGTTACGCGAGCTTTATCGCGTCGCACGACCGGGCGGAAAGGTGGCCTTTACCACCTTGCTGGAAAGTTCGCTGCCGGAGCTGAATCAGGCGTGGAAAGCGGTGGATGAGCAGCCGCACGCGAACCGCTTTTTATCGTATGAGCAGGTGACGCAGGCGCTGGCAGGCTGGCGCTGTCGCAGCACGGTGCAAACCATCACGCTTAATTTTAGCGACGCGTTCAGCGCCATGCGCTCTCTGAAGGGCATCGGCGCCACGCACCTGCACGCCGGGCGGGAGAAAAAACCGCTGACCCGGGGGCAGCTGCAACGCCTGGAGCTGGCCTGGCCGCAGCAGCGGGGCCTTTTCCCGCTCTCTTATCAACTTTTTCATGGGATTATCGAACGTGACTGAACGTTATTTTGTTACCGGCACGGATACGGAAGTGGGCAAAACAGTTGCCAGCGCTGCGCTGCTGCAGGCGGCACGACTGCTCGGAAAAAACACCGCCGGATATAAGCCCGTGGCTTCCGGCAGCGAGATGACGGCGGAAGGGTTACGCAACACCGACGCGCTGGCGCTCCAGCGTAACAGTAGCCTTGAGCTTGCCTATTCGGCGGTGAATCCCTATACCTTTGCCGAGCCGACGTCGCCGCACATTATCAGCGCTGACGAAGGCCGTCCGATTGATTTCGCCGTGCTGTCTGCCGGGTTACGGACGCTGGAAAGCCAGGCCGACTGGGTGCTGGTGGAAGGCGCGGGAGGCTGGTTTACGCCACTGTCGGACACGCAGACCTTTGCTGACTGGGTGCAGGCCGAGCGGCTTCCGGTCATTCTGGTCGTCGGCGTGAAGCTGGGCTGCATCAATCACGCCATGCTGACGGCGCAGGCCGTTCAGCAGGCAGGGCTGACGCTGGCAGGCTGGATAGCCAACGACGTGGTTGCGCCGGGCAGGCGGCATGAGGAGTATCTGGCGACCCTCAAGCGCGTGCTCCCGGCACCGTTCCTCGGGGAAATCCCCTGGATTGCTGGCGATGCTGAGCAGGCCGAAACCGGGCGTTATCTCGACCTCAGCGTCTTGCTTCCCGCGACATCCAGTGGGCGATAAGCTCATCGTTCAGCTCGCTAACGTGGCCCTGAGCCACGTTACGCCCGCGATAAAGCATGCAAAACCGATCCGCCACCCGGCGGATAAACGACAGCTGCTGCTCCGCCAGCAGCACCGTCATGCCTAACTCCCGGTTTAAGCGCACCAGCAGATGCGCCAGCTTCTGGGCAAATCCGTGTCCTGCCCCATGCGTAGGCTCATCCAGAATCAGCATCCGCGGGCGGTTGACCAGTGCATTCGCCAGGGCAAGCTGATACTGATCCTCTGGCGAAAGGGTATTGCCCCGCGTCTGACGACGCGCGTAGAGTTCCGGGAACAGATCGTATACGTCGCTTTTCGCCGCCGGGTCGGGTTTCCCCATCGCCCGCATGGCAATATGCAGATTCTCCTCAATCGTCAGTTGAGAGAAAATACGCCTGTCCTGCGGCACATAGCCTATTCCCGGCTCTGAACGTTGTTCCGGTGCCGGGCTGAGCAAATCACGCGGCGGTGCGCCCGCTTCATGCCAGATAATCGTGCCGCTTTCGACGGGGATGTTTCCGGTAATGCAGTTCATCAGGGTGGTTTTGCCCATCCCCGGCAGGCCTATGACGCCTGTACACATCCCTTGCGGAAAATCCAAATCCACGTTCCATAGCGTATGTTGGCTTCCGTAAAACTGATTCACTGCACGCAGACTCAACATCTTTCTCTCCTTAAAAATGCGTAGGGATAGGCCTGACGTGAAGCTGCAAAACGCTTGCCAGAAACCTGAAATCGATTAAAAAAACGACTTTTTTAGGAATAAGCCACAGGAGAGCAGGGTAAAAACGCGTGGCTTGCACATCGACGGTGCCGGGAATGGTGAGTTGTGGTGCAGGACGAAAAATGGCTGAAATGTGAGCAGGATCGCATCTGTTGGTTATGAATGACTCAACTGTTTATCGTCAAAAAAGAGCTATAAAAATTTTTTGTTGCCGCCTCGTGGGAAAATCCGGGAATTTGCTGAGCGGCGGTCTACACGGGCTGGAAGCAGTTATCCACTATTCCTGTGGATAACCATGTGCATTAGAGTTAGAAAACACGCGATAAGCGAGAGAAGACGCGGCTTTCGCCCAAATTGACGCGAAACGCGGCTTTAGAAAATATCGTTTAAAATTTAATTGCTTAGATAAAAGCAATTACCGTAATGAAAGTGTCACTCGTTGCCATAAAACTATCATTACCTGGCTTGACAAATGTTAAAAAAGAAAAAGTTCTGGGGATAACCCAGCCTGGCTGGTTTTTTATCTCGTCAGAGCCTAAATTTTGTCCGCTAACGCGCTAATGACTCCGCCGCTACGCTAAATATCCTGACACGCTACTGGTTTTTCATCCAGTGTTTTTTACTGGCATTCCTGGCAACAACGAGTAAAATTACTCACCTGCCGCTTATAACGTCATCAGGTCGTCGCCCATGAGTAAACCGTTCAAACTGAATTCTGCTTTCCGCCCCTCTGGCGATCAGCCTGAGGCGATCCGTCGTCTTAAAGAAGGGCTGGAAGACGGGTTGGCGCACCAGACGCTGCTGGGGGTAACCGGCTCGGGCAAAACGTTTACTGTCGCCAACGTGATCGCTGACCTGCAGCGCCCCACGATGGTGCTTGCACCCAATAAAACCCTCGCGGCACAGCTTTACGGCGAGATGAAAGAGTTCTTCCCGGAAAACGCGGTGGAGTATTTTGTCTCCTACTACGATTACTACCAGCCGGAAGCCTATGTGCCGAGCTCTGATACCTTCATCGAGAAAGATGCTTCGGTGAACGAACACATCGAACAGATGCGACTGTCGGCGACCAAGGCGCTGCTTGAGCGTCGCGATGTGGTTGTGGTCGCGTCTGTTTCGGCGATTTACGGCCTGGGCGATCCGGATCTCTATCTCAAGATGATGCTGCATCTGACGCAGGGGATGATCATCGATCAGCGCGCAATTTTGCGCCGTCTGGCCGAGCTGCAGTACACCCGTAATGACCAGGCCTTCCAGCGCGGTACGTTCCGCGTGCGCGGTGAGGTGATCGACATCTTCCCGGCGGAATCGGACGATATGGCGCTGCGCGTCGAGCTGTTTGACGAAGAGGTCGAGCGTTTGTCACTGTTCGACCCGCTGACCGGCCACGTTGAGTCGGTGATACAGCGTTTTACCATCTACCCTAAAACGCACTACGTGACGCCACGCGAGCGTATCGTGCAGGCGATGGAAGAGATCAAAGAGGAGCTTGCAGAGCGCCGTAAGGTGCTTCTGGCTAACAATAAGCTGCTGGAAGAGCAGCGCCTGAGCCAGCGCACCCAGTTCGATCTGGAGATGATGAACGAGCTGGGCTACTGCTCGGGTATCGAAAACTACTCGCGCTTCCTCTCCGGGCGCGGGCCGGGCGAGCCACCGCCGACGCTGTTTGACTATCTTCCGGCCGACGGTCTGCTGGTGATCGACGAATCCCACGTCACGATCCCGCAGATCGGCGGGATGTACCGCGGTGACCGCGCGCGTAAAGAGACGCTGGTGGAGTACGGCTTCCGCCTGCCGTCAGCGCTGGATAACCGTCCAATGAAGTTTGAAGAGTTTGAGGCGCTGGCACCGCAGACCATCTACGTGTCGGCCACGCCGGGCAACTACGAACTGGAAAAATCCGGCGATGAGGTGATCGATCAGGTGGTCCGTCCGACAGGGCTGCTGGACCCGATTATCGAAGTGCGCCCGGTGGCGACCCAGGTGGACGATCTGCTCTCTGAGATCCGCGCCCGTTCCGCCATCAACGAGCGCGTGCTGGTGACGACGCTCACCAAGCGCATGGCGGAAGACCTGACCGAGTATCTTGAAGAACACGGTGAGAAGGTGCGCTATCTGCACTCGGATATCGACACCGTGGAGCGCATGGAGATTATCCGCGATCTGCGTCTGGGCGAATTTGACGTGCTGGTGGGGATCAACCTGTTGCGAGAAGGTCTGGATATGCCGGAAGTCTCGCTGGTGGCGATTCTGGACGCCGATAAAGAGGGCTTCCTGCGCTCTGAACGCTCCCTGATCCAGACCATTGGCCGCGCCGCGCGTAACGTCAACGGGAAAGCGATTCTGTACGGCGACAAAATCACCCCGTCGATGGCGAAAGCGATTGGCGAAACGGAACGCCGACGCGAGAAGCAGCAGCGCTACAACGAAGAGCACGGCATTACGCCGCAGGGGCTGAACAAGAAGGTGGTGGATATTCTGGCGCTGGGTCAGAATATTGCGAAGACCAAAGCGAAAGGCCGCGGCAAGGCGCGTTCAGTGGTGGAAGAAGATACCGTCGTACTGACGCCGAAGGCACTGCAGCAGAAAATCCACGAGCTGGAAGGGCAGATGATGCAGCACGCCCAGAACCTGGAGTTTGAAGAGGCGGCGCAGATCCGCGACCAGCTGCATCAGCTGCGGGATCTGTTTATCGCGGCATCATAGGTAAAGCGGCGTGTATTCCCCCTCTCCCCGTGGGAGAGGGCTGGGGTGAGGGCATCAGGCCGCACAAAGCGAACCTAACCCAGCGCCTGAATCGCTTTCTCCAGCGCCTCGCGCAGCAGGTGGCGGTCGTGACGATATTTAATATCGCTGGCTTCCAGCGGCTCCTGCACCACCACGCGATCGCCAATCCCTGTCACATCCACTTTTGGCCCAACCACGACGCCGTCGATAATTTTCTTACCGACGTACTGCTCCATCAGGTCCAGCTTGTCCGCCAGCGACAGGCTCGCCGCTGCCGGGCTCAGCTCACGGCCCAGGTTACCGATATAGACCATCGGGGCAGGGGTGCGACGCAGCGCCTGCGCCAGCTCTTTTACCAGCAGAATGGGCATCAGGCTGGTATAAAAACTGCCTGGACCGATCAGGATAAGATCCGCTTCACCAATGGCCTCCACCGCTTCTCGCGTGGCGGGTACGCTCGGATAGGTCATCAACTCCGTTGGCGGCAGGAGGAGCTGGTCAATATTCACCTCGCCGTAAACTTCATGCCCTTCGGCATCGATTGCCATCAAGTCAACCGGTTGTTCAGACATGGGGATCAGGAATGCATCCACCTTGAGCAGATTACGGATTAAGTTGATGGCTTCCAGTGGCCGTACGCTCAGGTGATCCAGCGCCTTTAACATCAGATTTCCGAGGTTATGCCCGGAAAGTTCGCCATTGCCGCCAAAACGGTACTCAAACATCGCCGACGCGACGCTCGGCTCGGTAATTAACTGGTTCAGGCAGTTGCGCATATCTCCCCAGGCAATGCCGCCTTCAGCCCGCCTGATCCGCCCGGTTGAGCCGCCGTTGTCGGTGGTTGTCACTATCCCTGTCAGCCGTGAGCCCAGTGACGACAAAGAAGACATGACGCGGCCCAGGCCGTGGCCTCCGCCAAGAGCGACCACTCGGTCAAGATCCGCAAAAGTGCGATTGCGCATACGTATTCCTTATCACGTTCGATCGCGTAACAGTAACCTAACTACCCCCAAAAGACGATGCCTCACCCAATGCAAAATGACGTATATCAATGCGAAAATGCGGTTTTTAGGTATTCTGTAGCGAAAATGCAGGACTGAATCGCTATATACATAATTATATAGCGAAAAGCGACAATGGCGGAGTGTCGATTTCCACGCTACTATCGCCATAACCACGTTTTCAAAACTGAAAACATACACTCTAGCCCTGGCGCCTGTGTCGAATGATATGGCGCCCTGGCCGTGGCGGATTTGCCACCAGGGTACAGAAAGAAATGACTGTGCCTCCCGATCTGGAAAGGTGTACATGGCTTCACAACTTACTGATGCTTTCGCGCGTAAGTTTTACTACTTGCGTCTGTCGATTACCGATGTGTGCAACTTCCGTTGCACCTACTGCCTGCCCGATGGCTACAAGCCGGGCAGCGTCACCAATAATGGCTTTCTCTCCGTGGATGAAGTGCGCCGCGTCACGCGTGCGTTCTCTGAGCTCGGTACCGAAAAAGTCCGTCTGACCGGTGGCGAACCCTCCCTGCGCCGCGATTTCCCCGACATCATTGCCGCCGTACGCGAAAACGAACGCATCCGCCAGATCGCGGTGACCACCAACGGTTACCGCATGGCGCGTGACGTGGCCAACTGGCGCGACGCTGGCCTAACCGCGATCAACGTCAGCGTGGACAGCCTCGACGCCCGCCAGTTTCACGCCATTACCGGTCAGGATAAATTTCAGCAGGTCATGGACGGCATCGATGCGGCGTTTACCGCCGGGTTCGAAAAGGTCAAAGTCAACACGGTGCTGATGCGCGACGTAAACCACCATCAGCTGGACACCTTCCTGGCGTGGATTAAATCCCGTCCCATTCAACTGCGTTTTATCGAGCTGATGGAAACGGGCGAGGGCAGCGAGCTATTCCGCCGCCATCACATCTCCGGCATGGTGTTGCGCGACGAGTTGCTGAAACGCGGCTGGATCCACCAGATCCGCCAGCGCAGCGACGGCCCGGCACAGGTCTTCTGTCACCCGGATTACGAAGGCGAGATTGGGCTTATCATGCCCTATGAAAAAGACTTCTGCGCCAGCTGTAACCGCCTGCGCGTATCGTCGGTCGGCAAACTCCATCTCTGCCTGTTTGGCGACGGTGGCGTGGATCTTCGCGATCTGCTGGAAGACGATGCGCAGCAGGCCGCGCTTGAAGCGCGCATTTCTGAAGCGCTGACGCACAAAAAACAGACCCACTTCCTGCATCAGGGCAATACCGGCATTACTCAGAACCTGTCCTACATCGGCGGGTAATCAGTCTTTAGAAGGAACCAGAAGATGAGTCAGGTCAGCGCAGAATTTATCCCGACACGCATTGCTATTCTTACCGTTTCCGACCGCCGTGGCGAAGAGGACGATACCTCCGGCCACTGGCTGCGTGAGGCGGCCCATGACGCGGGGCATACCATCGTCGATAAAGCGATTGTGAAAGAGAACCGCTACGCCATTCGCGCGCAGGTCTCTCAGTGGATCGCCAGTGCTGAGGTGCAGGTGGTGCTGATCACCGGCGGCACCGGCTTTACCGCAGGCGATCAGGCCCCCGAGGCGCTGATTCCGCTGTTTGACCGCGAGGTGGAAGGCTTCGGCGAAGTGTTCCGCATGCTCTCCTTTGAAGAGATTGGCACCTCCACGCTGCAGTCGCGCGCGGTGGCCGGCGTGGCAAACAACACGCTGATTTTCGCCATGCCGGGCTCGACCAAAGCCTGCCGCACCGCGTGGGAAAATATTATTGCCCCGCAGCTGGATGCCCGTACCCGTCCGTGTAATTTTCATCCCCATTTGAAGAAGTAAACTATGTCACAACTGACCCACATTAACGCCGCTGGCGAAGCGCATATGGTGGATGTTTCCGCCAAGGCCGAAACGGTGCGCGAGGCGCGTGCTGAGGCATTCGTCACCATGCTGCCGGAGACGCTGGCGATGATTATCGACGGCAGTCACCATAAGGGTGACGTATTTGCCACCGCCCGCATCGCCGGTATTCAGGCTGCAAAACGGACCTGGGACCTCATCCCGCTCTGCCATCCGCTGATGCTGAGCAAAGTGGAAGTGAACCTGCAGGCGCAGCCGGAGCACAACCGCGTGCGTATTGAGTCCCTCTGCCGCTTAACCGGCAAAACCGGCGTGGAGATGGAAGCCCTGACGGCGGCCTCCGTCGCCGCGCTGACCATCTACGACATGTGCAAAGCGGTGCAGAAAGATATGGTGATTGGCCCGGTTCGTCTGCTGGCAAAAAGCGGCGGCAAATCCGGTGATTTTAAGGTGGACAGCCATGATTAAGGTGCTCTTTTTCGCCCAGGTGCGTGAGCTGGTTAATACCGACAGCCTGACGCTGGACGCCTCTTTTGAAAACGTCGCCGCCCTGCGCGCGCACCTGGCGGCACAAAGCGACCGCTGGGCGCTGGCGCTCGACGAAGGCAAGCTGCTGGCGGCCGTTAACCAGACGCTGGTGGAGTTCACCCACCCGCTGACTGAAGGGGATGAAGTGGCCTTCTTCCCGCCGGTCACAGGGGGCTAAGATGGCTGAAACCCGAATTCTGGTCGGTCCCGAGCGCTTTAACGTCGGTACAGAATATGACTGGCTGGCGGAGCGCGATGAAGACGGCGCGGTCGTTACGTTCACCGGTAAAGTGCGTAACCACAATCTCGGCGACAGCGTAAAAGCGCTGACGCTGGAGCACTATCCGGGCATGACGGAGAAATCGCTGGCGGCAATTGTGGATGAAGCGCGAGGCCGCTGGCCGCTCGGGCGGGTCACGGTGATCCACCGCATCGGCGAGATGTGGCCCGGCGAAGAGATTGTCTTTGTCGGCGTGACCAGCGCGCACCGCGGTAGCGCCTTTGCGGCAGGGGAGTTCATTATGGATTACCTCAAAACCAAAGCGCCGTTCTGGAAGCGCGAAGCCACGCCGGAAGGCGACCGCTGGGTGGAATCTCGTGACAGCGATAAACAGGCCGCCAGCCGTTGGTAGTCGGTTTACGTGAATGTGTTACTCTTAACGTGTGTGTCTTCTTAACCTTAATCAGGAGTGAATCATGGACCGATTTCCGCGTTCCGATTCAATAGTACAGCAGACCCGTAGCGGGCTGCAGACGTATATGGCGCAGGTGTACGGCTGGATGACGGTCGGCCTGCTGCTTACCGCGTTCATCGCGTGGTATGCGGCGAATACGCCTGAGCTGATGATGTTTATCTTCTCCAGCAAAATCACCTTCTTTGGGCTGATTATCGCACAGCTGGCGCTGGTGTTTGTGCTTTCCGGCCTGGTGCAGAAACTCAGTGCCGGAATGGCGACCACGCTGTTTATGCTCTATTCGGCGCTGACCGGGCTGACGCTCTCCAGCATTTTCATCGTCTACACCTACTCCTCCATCGCCAGCACCTTCGTGGTGACCGGCGGGATGTTCGGCGTGATGAGCCTTTACGGTTACACCACCAAACGTGACCTGAGCGGCTTAGGTAATATGCTGTTTATGGGGCTGATCGGGATTGTGCTGGCATCGCTGGTGAACCTGTGGCTCAAGAGCGACGCGCTGATGTGGGCCGTGACCTATATCGGTGTGGTAGTCTTTGTCGGGCTGACGGCCTATGACACTCAGAAGCTGAAAAACATCGGCGAGCAGATCGACGTGCGCGACAGTTCCAACCTGCGCAAATACTCGATTCTGGGCGCGCTGACGCTGTATCTGGACTTCATCAACCTGTTCCTGATGCTGCTGCGGATTTTCGGCAACCGTCGCTGAGGTTGCTTTGCCGGGTGGCGGTGCGGTCTGGTGCCCTCACCCTGACCCTCTCCCACGGGAGAGGGAACAAACACTTAAAACGGCAACAAAGTTGCCGTTTTGCTTTTATTTCGCCATTGCCTTCTCATTTTTCGCCCGTAACTTTTTCGCCCGGCTCTCCAGCACCAGATAACAGACCGTTGCCAGCGCCAGCGGCAGGAAGTAATAGAGCATGCGGTAGGCGAGCAGGGAGGCAATAATCGTCCCCTGTGAAACATGTTCTCCGGCCAGCAGCGCGATAAACACCGCCTCCAGCACACCAATTCCCGCCGGAATATGCACGATAACCCCGGCGATACTGCTCACCAGCAGCACGCCCAGCACGAAGAAGTAGTTCACGTCCTCGCCAATCAACAGCCAGATGATCGCCCCCATCGCCATCCAGTTGGCGCTGGATACCGCCATCTGCAGCACCGCGAACTTCCACGACGGCAGTACCAGTTTCTGCCCTTTAATGGTCATATGGCGGCGTCTGGCAAAGGCGCAGGCCCACAGATACACGGCGATGATCAGCAGTAGCACGATGCCGAGAATGCGCAGCGTGGCCTCGTCGATATACCAGTGCGCGGGCAGCTGCACCACGCCGATGGTGAAAATCACCCCGCCCAGCAGAATGTACCCCAGCCAGTTGGTGGTGATACTCAGCGAGAAAATGCGGGTGATGGTGCCGCCCGGTAATCCGAGACGCGAGTACAGGCGATAGCGCATGCCGATGCCGCCCACCCAGGTGCTCAGCGTCAGGTTGAAGGCGTAGCAGATAAACGACACCAGCATCACCTGACGTTTAGCCAGCTTGTGGCCGCAGTAGGCGCGACCGAGCAGATCATAGCAGCCGTACATCAGGTAGCTGACGATAACCAGCCCTACGGCACCCAGCAGCACCAGCCGGTTATAGTTGCGGATAACCTTCCACACCTCTTCCCAGTCCACTTTCTGCGCGTAGACCACCAGCAGTACCGCGACCGCGATAAAGAATACCCAGGTGAGGATTTTTTTCGCCAGCCGCCAGCGAGGATGAGATTTTGACATCAGGGTTTGCCTCCATCTTCCGCTTCAACGCGGTCCTGGGTTTCCATTTCAGGTTGTACCGGCGGATCAACCTGCGCCAGCTTTGGCGTATGCGCCGGCAGCCAGCCGACCATCGCCGGGAAGTGGCGCAGGAAGTGGAACACCACCACGCCGATACCAACGTTCCACCAGCTCCGTTTCGGCACCATGGACTCATCCACCCGTACGCAGTCCTTATGGATAAGTCCCTGAAGGTTATCCCGCAGGGTCTGGTTAAACTGACGGTCGTGGATGATCAGGTTCGCTTCCAGGTTAAGCGACAGGCTCAGCGGATCGAGGTTACTGGAGCCGACGGTTGCCCAGTGGTCATCCATGACGGCCACTTTGCCGTGCAGCGGGCGGCGGCGGTATTCATATATCTGCACGCCGCTTTTCACCAGGTAGCGGTAGAGCAGGCGCGCGCCCACCTTCACAATCGGCATATCCGGCTCGCCCTGCACAATCAGTTTAACGCTCACGCCGCGTCGGGCCGCGTTGCGCATGGCGTGCAGAATACGGTAGCCGGGGAAGAAATAGGCGTTGGCGATAATCACTTCGCGCTTCGCATTGGCCAGCATCTTCAGGTAATGACGTTCAATATCGTCCCGATGCTCCTCGTTGTCCCGCCAGACAAACAGCGCCTGCGCTTCGCCGGGCTTGCGGTTCTCTTCCGGGCGATGACGGCGTCGCCACCAGCGGCGAGCGGCCTCTTTACCGGGCAAGTTTTCCAGCACGAACAGCTGGATGTCCTGAACTACCGGTCCCTCAATGCGGATCGCGTAGTCCTGCTTGGCCTCCGGGCCGTAATCCGACATATGCTCGGCGGAGTAGTTAATGCCGCCCACGAACGCCACCGTTTCGTCCACTACGACTATTTTGCGGTGCATGCGCCGGAACAGGTTGGTGCGCATGCCGAACAGACGCGGACCGGGATCGTAATAGCGGAACACCACGCCGGCGGCGGTGAGCTCGTTAACAAATTCATCGCTAAGATCCGGCGAGCCATATCCATCGAGCAGCGCCTCGATTTTTATCCCGCGCCGGGCGGCATGCAGCAGTACGCTGTGCAGCTGCCTGCCAACGTCGTCTTCAAACCAGATAAACGTTTCAAGGTAGACTTTCTGCTGTGCGTGGCTAATCGCCTCAAAGACCGCCGGATAAAAGTTATCGCCGTTTTCCAGCAGCGTAATACGGTTACCTTCCTGCCAGGTGCATTTCATAAGTGGATCTCCGCGCTCAGCGGGGCATGGTCGGAAAGATGTCGCCAGTTCAGTAACGCCAGCGCCGTCGGGCTGCTGGCATGCGCATTTTTCACGTAGATGCGGTCCAGGCGCAGCAGGGGGAAGCGCACCGGAAACGTCCGTGCGGGACGACCATGTGCCCGGGTGAAAATTTCCTCCAGTCCCGCTTTGACCTTCAGCGGATGGTTGGCGCGCTGCCGCCAGTCGTTAAAATCCCCGGCGACCACCACGGGTTCGCCTTCCGGCAGCGCATTGGTCCAGTCCGCCAGCATCTGCAGCTGCGCCTGGCGGTGGGCTTCACGCAGTCCGAGGTGAACGCAGCCCACGTGAACCGGAACGTCAAGTTCCGGCGGCGTGATGCGGCAGTAAAGCAGCCCGCGCTTTTCGCTCTCCCCGACGGAAACGTCCCGGTTCTCATAATGTTCTATAGGAAAACGCGACAGCACCGCATTACCGTGATGGCCTTCCGGATAGACCGCGTTGCGGCCGTAAGCGTAATCGCTCCACATGGTGTCGGCCAGGAATTCATAGTGCGGCGTATCGGGCCAGTTTTCGAAATGCATGGGGTGTACCTCGTGCGCGCCCATCACCTCCTGCAGGCAGACAATGTCCGCGCTGACGGTGCGTACCGCGTCGCGCAGCTCCGGTAAAATGAAGCGGCGGTTAAATGCTGTGAAGCCCTTATGAATGTTTATCGTCAGCACCTTAAGCGAGAAATGCTGCGTTTTTTTGCTCATAAACACCTTCCTGGGTGACTATCCCGATGAAAATAAAGTGTAGTCGGCGTCACAAAAAGATGCGGCGTTACGGAATTTTCCGTAAAGTGCGGTAGTCTGATTAAGCAGAGAAAAATCCTTCAGGAGAGAAGCCATGAAGTGGCAACAACGTGTTCGTGTCGCAACGGGTTTGAGTTGCTGGCAGATAATGTTGCATTTACTGGTCGTGGCCGTACTGGTGATGGGCTTGATGAGCGGCACGCTGGTGCGTGTTGGCTTAGGGCTATGCGTCCTCTATGGCGTCACCGTACTGTCGATGCTGTTCTTACAGCGCCACCATGACGCGCGCTGGCGCGAGGTGGGTGATGTGCTCGAAGAGCTCACCACCACCTGGTACTTTGGTGCCGCGATGATCGTGCTGTGGCTGCTGTCACGCGTGCTGCAAAACAACCTGCTGCTGGCCCTCGCGGGTCTGGCAATCCTTGCAGGGCCAGCGATAGTGTCGCTGCTCACTAAAGAGAAAAAGCTACGCAATGTTGCGTCTAAACATCGCATAGGCCACTGATCCCGTCGTGGCCGCTATGACCAGTAGCGGCCACAAACTTCCCCAGACAATGTCCAGACTCGCATCCTTCAGATAGATCTGCTTGGTGATATCCGTAAAATGTCGAATCGGGTTTATCCACGTCAAATCCTGCAGCCACACCGGCATGTTCTCGACGGGCGACACGTACCCGGAGAGCAGAATCGCCGGCATCATAAAGACGAATACCCCGATAAACGCCTGCTGCTGCGTGGAGCAGAGCGCTGAAATCAGCAGCCCAAACCCCACGAGCGACAGCCCGTAAATCACCATCGTGAAGTAAAACAGCGCCAGCGATCCGGCGAACGGGATCTCGTAGGCCCAAATTCCCACTCCCAGCACGATGGTCGCCTGGAAGGTAGCGACGATCAGCGCCGGCACCGCTTTGCCAACGAAAATCTGCCAGGTGGCGAGCGGGGAAACCAGCAGCTGATCCAGCGTGCCCTGTTCGCGCTCGCGGGCTACGGACAGGGAGGTCACGATCATCACCCCGATGGTGGTGATCATGGCGATCAGCGACGGCACCACAAACCACTTGTAGTCCAGATTCGGGTTGTACCAGTTGCGCACCAGCAGCAGCGCTTTTTGCGTGTCGATAGTGGGCTGGATCTCCTGCGGGCTTTTCAGCAGCAGGATGTGGGTAAAGGCCTTCGCCCGGGCAAAACGCTGCGTCAGCTCGACGGCGTGTTTGCCGTTGTCTTCATTATAAATGGCAATGGTGGCGTTAGTTACCTCAAGGGTGGCGGCAAACGGGAACAATAAAACCTGAAGCAGCACCGGCAGCACCAGAATGGCGCGGGTTTGCGGCTCGCGCAGCAGGGACTGCAGCTCTTTGCGGATCAATGTCCATAAGCGGTGAAACATGTGTGCTCCTTAATCCAGTCGCCGTTTGGTTTTCAGCCACGTCAACCCGATAAACATCACCGCCGACGCCAGCAAAAACAGGGTATTGATAATCAGCACCACCGGAATATTCCCCGCCAGAAACAGGCTCTGCAGCGTGCTCACGAAGTAGCGCGCCGGAATGATGTAGGTCACAGCGCGGATCACCGCCGGCATGCTGTCTATCTGGAAGATAAAACCGGAGAGCATTATCGATGGCAGGAAAGCGGCGTTGAGCGCCACCTGCGCGGCGTTAAACTGGTTGCGGGTGATGGTGGAGATGAGCAGCCCCATGCCCAGCGTGCTGAGTAAAAACAGGCTGGTGATAAAGAACAGTACCACCAGCGAGCCGCGGTACGGCACGCCAAGAATAAAGACCGCGACCAGCATGCAGAGCAGCATCGCCAGCATGCCGAGGAAGTAGTAGGGGATGAGCTTGCACAGCAGCAGCTCAACCCGCGTCACCTCGGTGGAGAGCAGCGCCTCCATAGTGCCGCGCTCCCACTCGCGGGCGATGACCAGCGAGGTGAGGATCGCGCCAATCACCGTCATAATGATGGTCACCGCCCCCGGAATAATAAAGTGCTGGCTGATGGCGGCGGGGTTAAACCAGTAGCGCGTCTGCACATCGATGAGCGGTTCAAACGTCTCGCCCCGGTCTTCGGCGCGCTGCATCTGCCAGAGCTGCCAGATCCCCTCCGCATAGCCCTGCACGAAGTTGGCGGTGTTCGGCTCGCTGCCGTCGGTAATCACCTGAATCGGCGCATCGGCGCCCGGGCGCGCCATGTTGGCGGCGAAATCCACCGGGATGACGATCAGGCCGCGAATTTTCCCAGCCTGCATTTTCTGAATCAGTTCCTGCCGGTTGTCGCTGACGGTGGCGTCAATGTAGGGTGAGCCGGTCATGGCGTGGGTGAAGTCCAGCGCCTCTTCGCTCTGCTGCTCCAGCAGAATCCCGATCCGCAGCTTGCTGGAGTCGAGGTTAATCCCGTAGCCAAAGATAAACAGCAGCAGCAGGGGGATCACCACCGCAATCAGCCAGCTGCTGGGATCGCGCACGATCTGCCGCGTCTCTTTGATGCACAGGGCGCGCACCCGGCGCCAGGAAAGGGCGTTACTGCGCATGAGCATTCTCCTTATCCCAGTCGTGGATGAGGGTGATAAACGCCTGCTCCATGGTCGGGTCTGGCTGTGCGTCGTCGGCGGCCTGCGCTTTCAGGTCGTCCGGCGTGCCGTGGGCAATCAGCTTGCCGCGATAGACCAGCCCGATGCGGTCGCAGTATTCCGCCTCATCCATAAAGTGGGTGGTGACCATCACGGTCACGCCTTTTTCCACCATGCTGTTGATATGCAGCCAGAACTCGCGGCGGGTGAGGGGATCGACCCCTGACGTGGGTTCATCAAGAAACAGGATATCGGGCTCGTGCATCAGCGAGCAGGCCAGCGCCAGCCGCTGCTTAAAGCCGAGCGGCAGCTCGTCGGTGGCGTGGGACGTAATATTCGTTAACCCGAAGGCGTCGCTCATGCGGCGGATTTTTTCATTCTGCGCCCGCCCGCGCAGGCCGTACACCCCAGAGAAAAAGCGCAGATTCTGCTCGACCGTCAGGTTGCCGTACAGCGAGAACTTCTGCGCCATATAGCCGAGATGCTGGCGCGCCTTGCCGGAGCTGACTTTAAGATCCATGTCCAGCACCAGCGCCTTGCCGGACGTCGGCACCAGCAGGCCGCACATCATCTTAAAGGTGGTCGATTTTCCCGCGCCGTTCGGCCCGAGCAGGCCAAATATCTCGCCGCGCTTCACCGCAAAGTTGACGTTGTCGGTGGCGGCGAAGTCCCCGAATTTTTTGGTGAGCGATTTTGCTTCGATCACCGTTTCGCCGGGCGTGCCTTCCACCGTATGCAGGATCGCCCCAAGCGGCGACTCGGAGGTCCCCGCGCCGCCCAGCAGGTCGATAAACGCATCTTCAAAACGCGGCGCCGTCTCTTCCATCTCAATCGTCGGCATGCCCGGCGCACGGCGAATATCGTCGACGGTGGCCTCTTTTTTGAGGATCACGCGCACCGAGCGGCCCTGAATCATCCCGTCGCTCACCTGCGGCAGCTTCAGCACCCGCTGCAGCAGCCTGCGGTTGGACTCCTGCGGGCTGTGCAGTAGAAAACTGCGCCCGGCCATGGTGTGCGTCAGCTCGGTCGGTTCGCCCTGATAGAGCAGTTCGCCCTCGTTCATCAGCAGCACGTCACGGCACTGCTCCGCTTCGTCGAGGTAGGAGGTGCTCCAGAGGATCAGCATCCCGTCGCCCGCCAGCTCGTGCACCATCTGCCACAGCTCGCGGCGGGAAATCGGGTCCACGCCGACGCCGGGCTCATCGAGCAACAGCACCTTCGGCTCGCCCACCAGCGTACAGGCCAGCCCCAGTTTCTGCTTCATCCCGCCGGAAAGCTTGCCCGCCAGCCGGTCGGTGAACGGGCCGAGGGAGGTAAATTCGAGCAGTCGGGCGAAGGTTTTCTGCCGGGTTTCACCGGTGACGCTGCGCAGGTCGGCGTACAGATTGAGGTTCTCCATCACCGTCAGATCTTCGTACAGGCCAAACTTCTGCGGCATATAACCGAGCATGGCGTGGAGCGCGCCGTCGTCTTTTATCGGGTCAAGGCCAAGCACGCTGGCCGAGCCTTCATCCGGCTTCAGCAGCCCCGCCAGCATCCGCATCAGCGTGGTTTTGCCCGCGCCGTCCGGACCCACAAGTCCGGTCACGTAGCCTTTCTGAATGGTGCAGTTCAGCGGCGCGACCGCCAGTTTATCCATTCCGGGGAAGCGTTTGACCAGATTGTTGAGCTGGATAACCGCATCATTCATGTCGTTCCCCGTCGTTTAAGGTCACGGTAACAGGCATGCCCTGACGCAGCGCGTCGTCCGCGTCGGTCACGATGATGCGCAGGCGATACACCAGGTCGGTACGCAGGTCCGGAGTTTCTACCGTTTTCGGCGTGAATTCGGCGGTAGGGGAGACAAAGCCCACTTTACCGTGATACGGCTTGTCCGGGCGACCGTCGGTATAGAGCAGCAGCTCGCGGCCCGGCTGCATCTGGCCGAGATTCGGCTCATCAATGTAGGCCCGCACCCATACCGGACGGGTTAAGGACAGCGTCAAGACGGTGCTGCCCGCGCTGAGCATGCTGCCCGGCTCTACCGCGCGGGTCATCAGCGTGCCGTCAGACGGGGCGGTTAAGATAGTGTCGTGCAGATCCAGCTCCGCCTGAGCCAGCTGCGCCTGCGCCTGCTCGAGGCTGGCCTTCGCCTGGGCGATGTCCTGCTCGCGGTTACCGGAGCGGTACTGGCTTAATTTATCCTGCGCGGATTTCAGCGTCGCCTGCGCCTGGTCGCGGGATGACCGCGCGTTTTCCAGATCGTTGGCGGAAATGGTGCGGCTTTTCCACAGTCCCTGCTGGCGGTTATAGAAGTTCTGCGCGTAGTCGTAGGCGGCTTTGGCCTGCTTAACGGCGGCAGCGGCCTGGGCAATCTCCTCATCGCGATAGCCTGCCAGCATCAGGTCATACTGCGCCTGGGCGACGGAAACGCCGGCTTTTGCCTGCATCAGCGCATTCTCAAAGGGGGCTTTATCCAGCACGCCCAGCGTCTGCCCGGCTTTGATGGCATCGCCTTCGTCAACGCTCAGCGAGGCGAGACGTCCGCCGACGCGGAAGCTCATATTCACCGAGCGAATATCCACGTTACCGTACAGCGTCAGGCCCCGATCCTGCTGGCTCTGATACCACAGCCAGCCACCGATTCCCGCGGCAAGCAAAACAACTACCACCAGAACGATGGCGACAGGTTTTTTCATCACTTCAGGCTCCTTTGCGTTAAGCCTTGCAGGATCAGATCGAGATGACAGGTGATGACCTGGCTAATCTGCGCGGCTTTATCCTCATCGAATTGTGCCCAGCCCGTGCGTAACAGGATGGTTTCACGCCCCAGACGGAAGGCGAGAATTTCGCCCAGCAGGGCGTGGGTATGCAAAATGGTGTCGGTATCGCTGGCGTCCCGCCCGGTGTAGGCGGCAATCAGCCGGGTCAGATGGGTGTGCATCGGGGCAATCACCTGATCGTGTACCAACTGATAAGCTGCAGTGGGGGAGAGCTGCTCGCGGGAGATAAATTTGCTCAGGTTGAGCGTATCGTCGTGCGTCAGCAGGCGGATCATATTGTGGCAGGCATTGAGAATAAGTTGCCTGATAGCGGTACGATCCGGCGTCGGCTGGCTCAGCAGCGCGGTGGCCTCCTCAACGTGCGGGCGAAAATTGTTGCCAATAAAATCGGCAATCCACTGGGCGCAGGCGAGGTATAAATCCTCTTTTGAGCCAAAATAGTAGGTAATGGCCGCGATGTTTTGTCCGGCCTGGGCGGCGATATCCCGCGTGGTGGCATGCAGGCCATACTCGCCAAACTGCGCCAGCGCGGCGGCGATAAGCTGGCTTTTGGCCTGTTCACCTTTGGTTGTCGTCGGTGTCGTATTCATGTCGGCATTAAAAATTAATCAATCGATTGATTAAAATTATACCTGAATCGCTAAATCGTCGAGGGATACGACAGGGATATTTTATGCGCCACGTCACAAAAGCTGCTACACTCCGCACCTTCGCGACATTGTGGTTTTTGTCCTTCTATTCGTGATATCTCCCTGAAAACTACACCTGTGATGGTCGGGGCGGTTCGGAGTTTTTATGTCTTTTGATTCCCTTGGCCTGAACCCGGAAATTCTGCGCGCGATCGCAGAGCAGGGCTACGTTGAGCCAACCCCTATCCAGCAGCAGGCTATTCCGGCCGTGCTTCAGGGCCGTGACCTGATGGCCAGCGCCCAGACCGGCACCGGTAAAACCGCGGGCTTTACCCTGCCGCTGTTAGAGCTGCTGGTAAAAAACCAGCCGCACGCCAAAGGCCGTCGTCCGGTGCGCGCGCTGATCCTCACCCCAACCCGCGAGCTGGCAGCCCAGATTGGCGAGAACGTGCGTGAGTACAGCCGCTATCTCAACATTCGCTCGCTGGTGGTTTTCGGTGGCGTGAGCATTAACCCGCAGATGATGAAGCTGCGCGGCGGCGTGGACGTGCTGGTGGCAACGCCGGGCCGTCTGCTGGATCTGGAACACCAGAACGCGGTGAAGCTCGACAGCATTGAAATTCTGGTGCTGGACGAAGCCGACCGCATGCTCGATATGGGCTTCATTCATGATATTCGTCGCGTGCTGGCGAAGCTGCCGCCGCGTCGCCAGAACCTGCTCTTCTCCGCGACCTTCTCCGATGAGATCAAGGCGCTGGCCGAAAAGCTGCTGCATAACCCGCTGGAAGTGGAAGTGGCGCGCCGCAACACCGCTTCCGAGCAGGTGACGCAGCACGTTCACTTTGTGGATAAAAAGCGCAAGCGGGAGCTGCTCTCCCAGATGATCGGTCAGGGCAACTGGCAGCAGGTGCTGGTCTTTACCCGCACCAAGCACGGCGCGAACCACCTGGCGGAACAGCTGAATAAAGACGGCATCCGCAGCGCGGCGATCCACGGTAACAAGAGCCAGGGCGCGCGTACCCGCGCGCTGGCGGACTTCAAGTCCGGCGACATCCGCGTGCTGGTGGCGACCGACATCGCTGCCCGTGGCCTCGATATTGAAGAGCTGCCGCACGTGGTGAACTACGAGCTGCCAAACGTGCCGGAAGATTACGTTCACCGTATCGGTCGTACCGGCCGTGCGGCAGCAACAGGTGAGGCGCTCTCTCTGGTCTGCGTGGACGAGCACAAGCTGCTGCGCGACATCGAACGCCTGCTGAAGAAAGAGATCCCGCGCATCGAAACCCCGGGCTATGAAGTGGACCCGTCCATCAAAGCCGAGCCGATTCAGAACGGTCGTCAGGGTGGTGGTCGCGGTCAGGGCGGCGGCGGTCGCGGCCAGCAGCCGCGTCGTGCTGAAGGTGGCGCGCCGAAGTCATCCGGCAAACCGCCGCGTCGTAATAACGACGGCAAGCCGGCGGGTGAAAGCCCGTGGCGCAGCGGCGAAGGGAAACCGGCAGGCGAGGGGCAGCGCCGACGCCGCCCGCGCAAGCCTGCTAACCCGCAGTAATCTGGAAGCCCGGTCGTAAAGCCGGGCTTTTCTTTTTGCGACGGCGAAGAGAAAGTGCCACAATAGTGGCTGTTTATACAGTATTTCAGGTTTTCCAATGGCTTTAACCGCGGCGCTGAAAGCGCAAATAGGCGCCTGGTATAAGGCGCTTCAGCAGCAGATCCCCGACTTTATCCCCCGAGCGCCGCAGCGGCAGATGATTGCCGACGTGGCAAAAACGCTCGCCGGGGACGACGGGCGACATCTGGCGATTGAAGCCCCGACCGGCGTTGGGAAAACCCTGTCGTATCTCATTCCCGGCATCGCTATTGCGCGGGAAGAGGACAAAACGCTGGTGGTCAGCACTGCGAACGTGGCCTTGCAGGACCAGATCTTCAGCAAAGATTTGCCGCTGCTGCGCAAAATCATCCCCGATCTCCGCTTCACCGCCGCCTTTGGGCGCGGGCGCTACGTCTGCCCGCGTAACCTGGCGGCACTGGCCAGCAGCGAACCGAATCAGCAGGACCTGCTTGCGTTTCTCGATGACGAGTTGACGCCAAACAATAAGGCCGAGCAGGAGCAGTGCGCAAAGCTGAAAGCCGAGCTCGACGGCTATAAGTGGGACGGCCTGCGGGATCACACCAGCCTGGCGATTAGCGACGACCTGTGGCGCAGGCTCAGTACCGATAAAGCAAGCTGCCTGAACCGCAACTGTCACTACTACCGGGAATGCCCGTTCTTCGTCGCCCGGCGCGAGATCCAGGAGGCGGAGGTGGTTGTCGCCAACCACGCGCTGGTGATGGCGGCGCTGGAGAGCGAAGCGGTGCTGCCGGAGCCGAAAAACCTGCTGCTGGTGCTCGATGAAGGCCACCACCTGCCTGACGTGGCGCGGGACGCGCTGGAGATGAGCGCGGAAATCACCGCTCCGTGGTTCCGACTTCAGCTGGATCTGTTCTGCAAGCTTGTGGCGACCTGCATGGAGCAGTTTCGCCCGAAAACCACACCGCCGCTGGCGGTACCGGAGCGTCTGAGCGACCACTGCGAAGAGGTTTATAGCCTTGTCTCGTCTCTGAACAACATTCTGAATCTTTATCTTCCGGCAGCCCAGGAGGCAGAACACCGCTTCGCGATGGGCGAGTTGCCGGACGAGGTGATGGAGATCTGCCAGCAGCTGGCGAAGCATCTCGAAAAGCTGCGCGGGCTGGCGGAGATGTTCTTAAACGATCTCAGCGAGAAAACCGGCACGCACGACGTGGTGCGTCTGCACCGCATTCTGCTGCAGATGAACCGCGCGCTGGGTATGTTTGAAGCGCAGAGCAAGCTCTGGCGACTGGCCTCGATGGCGCAGGCGTCGGGCGCGCCGGTTACCAAATGGGCCACCCGCGAGGTGCGCGACGGGCAGGTTCACCTGTTCTTCCACTGCGTGGGCATCCGCGTGGCCGATCAGCTGGAAAAGCTCATCTGGCGCAGCGTGCCGCACGTGGTCGTTACCTCCGCGACCCTGCGCTCTCTGAACAGCTTTTCACGGTTGCAGGAGATGAGCGGCCTGAAGGAGAAAGCGGGCGATCGTTTTGTGGCGCTGGACTCGCCGTTCAACCACTGCGAGCAGGGCAAGCTGGTCATTCCACGCATGAAATACGAGCCGCTTATCGACAACGAAGAGCAGCACATTGCGGAGATGGCGGCCTACTTCCGCGAGCAGGTCGAAAGCAAAAAATACCCCGGCATGCTGGTGCTGTTTGCCAGCGGACGCGCGATGCAGCGCTTTCTGGAGCACGTCACCGACCTGCGTTTACTCCTGCTGGTGCAGGGCGACCAGCCCCGTTACCGGCTGGTCGAAACGCACCGCAAACGTATTGATAACGGCGAGCGCAGCGTGCTGGTGGGGCTACAGTCCTTTGCCGAAGGGCTGGATTTGAAGGGAGATTACCTGACGCAGGTGCATATCCATAAGATCGCCTTTCCGCCCATCGACAGCCCGGTGGTGATCACCGAGGGCGAGTGGCTGAAAAGCCTCAACCGCTATCCGTTTGAGGTGCAGAGTTTACCCGCAGCGTCGTTTAATCTGATTCAGCAGGTCGGGCGTCTGATTCGTAGCCACGGCTGCTGGGGAGAGGTGGTGATCTATGATAAACGTCTGCTCACCAAAAATTACGGCCAGCGGCTGCTGAACGCGCTGCCGATCTTCCCGATCGAACAGCCGGAGGTGCCGGAGGTAAAAAAACGCCCGGCAAAACTGGCCGCCGGGCGCAGGAAAAGCATCCGTGCTAAGGGGCGCGGTCCTACTGGTAAGTAAAGGTCACCTGCACCACGCTGCTGAACGTGCCTGCGGAGACGGGCATAGACGTGGCGTAATAGCGGGCGGAGAGCGGAAACGTGGCCGTGTGGTCAGCCGGGTTAATCGGCACGTTAAACGCCGCCTGCGGGGCGATCAGGATCTTGTCCTGTCGGTCGGCCAGCTCCAGCGCCAGCCCCTTCGCGCTGCCGGTGTTGGCGAATTTTGTCGGGTGTACGCTATCTGCCTGGCCGTAGAAATAGGCTGTGGCAAGTGCCAGCGTGGCGGGACAGTGCGACACCGAGAGCGAAAAATCTTTCCACTCGCCGGTATCCCCTACATCTTTAAAATTACCTGATACCGCCTGGCCTAAATCCACCGTCAGGTTGCGGCTGGCGCTGTCAATGACGCAGGTGTTGGCGTAAATATTCCCTGTCATCTGGATCTCAATATCATCGGCGTGGGCCTGGGCTATCAGGCCCAGCGCCAGCATCAGAGCTGTTTTTTTCATGAGCGTCACTTATAAGCGAGGGTAACGGTGGCGACGGTATTGGCGGGGCCTGGCGTCACGACATCACTGGTTTGTTCGTAGCGAACCTCAAACGGGATCGCCAGCGTCTGGTTGGCGATTGCCTGGCTTTGGGTGTTCACGTAGGTATCAAAGGTGGCAGGATGGTTGTCAAACAGCATTCTGACCCCGACGCCGGTAGCCATGCCCGGCTGCTGGGTGAGTTTGATCACCCCATCTGACCCCGGTTCATAACCATTTGAACTGGTGATCTTCACTTCAGGCTGCACGTTGCTGTTGCAGTTCACCGTCACGTCAAAGTTTTGCGCCGGGCTGGATAGCATCCCCACGCTGACAAAATCGCTGACCGGGAAGTTGCCCAGATTAATGGTCAGGTTTTTTGGGGAGACGGAGCAGGTGACGTTCTGGAAGTTAACGTTTCCGGCGTAGGCGATAACATTGGGTGAACCAATGCCGTCGTAGCCATATACGCCAATACCGAACTCTGTTTGCGCCTGAAGCAGCGTGCCGGACTGTACCACATCACTGGTTTTAACCAGCTCAAGCGTGACGTTAAAATCAAACGACAGGTATCCATCGGTCGAGACATAGCCGATGGGCGTACTGCGGGAATCGCAGGCGACCTTGCCCCCACCTGAAATGCGCTGGCCCTGGTCGTTCTTTAAGGCAATGCCGACTCCAGGCACGCCTGTGTCATAAACGCCGGTCAACCCGGGGATCTCCGAACCACTTCCGTAATAGCAGGAGATGATTTCCAGCCCGCTCTCGTAAGGAGAGTTGCAGTTACCCGCGACGTGTACAGTCTGCTCCGTCCCGGGAATGGTCGCGCCAACGGCCAGCGTCGTCGGGACCGAAATGGTGGCAACGTTGATCATTTTCGGCATATCGGGCGTAGTGCAGCCAGCCTTCGCATGCGGCATAAATAACGCCGCGGTGCCCAGAATCAGTAAGAAAAAGCACTGTTTTATCATTTGCATAGTCGTTAGCCTGAAGGGTGAATCAATGACACTGCGCGGCAGCGTTAATGATGCTGGTTTTCTCTTTCTCATCCGTTAGCGCATAGTCAGCGATGCAGTGTTCGCTCGCGTCCTGTCCCCAGGAAACGGCGAGATGCCCCTGCTGCGGCAGACCCGAGAGATAGGTCTGGCCGTCATTACCCACAATAAACTCGCTGTCCTTATCCTCGGTGGTAACCGTCGCGCCGAACGGCAGCGGTTTGCCGTTGTGCGTCAGCGTCATCAGCACGCGGTTGCCCACGCGGGTGTTAAAGCTGGCGCGCACCACGGCCCCGCGAGTTGGGGTGACGACCTGCGCGGCGTGGGTGACGTCGGCATTGTCCGGCAGCGTTTCGGTATCCAGCGCAATGGTGTTGTGGCGATACGCGGTCACATACGGGACAACGGTGTAGCCGCGGAAGTCGGTTTCAACGCCGGTCTGGTTAGTGATGTGCGTCCCGTGCGTGCCCGGCGCTTTCACCAGCGCGATGGTCTCACCGAGCGGCTGGCTCAGGGTGATGCCGTTCGCATGGGCAACCACGCCGCCCTGCAGGCCGACGTTCACGGTCTGCTGATATTTGTCCTGGCTGACGCCGCCGCTGAGTTCGCCGTACGTTGCTTTGTAATCGGCGTTGAGGCTGGTGGAGTTGCCGCTGCCGGTACTGCTCACCCCCTCCTGAATATTCCAGTTGAGGTTATCTTCTTTCAGCGCCGTACCGTTCAGACCGATATTCTGCGTGGTGCCATCTTTGGTGTTGTTCAGGTTGTAGGTGGCCCAGGTGTTATGCATCCAGTGGTCCAGCGGCACCGAGACGCTCAGCGCGAACTGGTTGTCGTTCGTCACCTCATTGCCGTCTTCGTCGCTGTCGCGGGTGTTTTTGTTCATGCTGTAGCTGAGGCTGTAGCTCACGCCGTGCCAGCTGTTGTTGTAGCTGACGCTCACCGATGTCATGTCCTGGCTCTGGGTCCAGTAGGTCTCTTTCACCAGGCTCAGGGTTACGGAACCCCAGCCTTCCGGCAGCGTCTGGTCGACGGTGGCTTCGGTACGGGCGCGGCGCTGCTGCGGTTCAGACCAGTCGTCAGAGCGGGTATACGACTCCATGGTGTCTTCCAGGGTGTAAAACCCTTTGCTGTTATAGCGGTAGCCGGCCAGCGAGAAGTTAGTGCCTGACTGGGCGATATCTTTGCTGTAGCGCACGCGCCACGACTGGCCTTTGCTGGCCTGCTGTTTTTTCAGCAGGGCTTTGGCGCGAGTGACGTCAATGGAGAAGGCGCCTAAATCGCCCATGTTTTTCCCGACGCCCACCGCCTGAGACTGATAATGGCTGCTCTGCTGAACGCCGCCGTAGGCGGTGATACCGTAGGGTAAACCGTAGATGGCGCTGCCCTGGGCAAACGGGGTCTTTTCGACATCGTTGTCATAGGAACGATAACGCCCGGCGGTCACGCTGTAGCGCAGGTTTTTTTCACGCTGCAAGACCGGCACGGAGGCAAACGGCACGACAAAATGGCTTTCGCTGCCGTCGGTCTCTTTCACGGTAACCTGCAGGTCGCCGCTGCTGCCGGTGGGGTAGAGATCGTTAATTTCGAAGGCGCCCGGCGCGACCGTGTTCTGATAAATGACGTAGCCGTTCTGGCGAACCACCACCAGCGCGTTGCTGTGGGCCGTGCCGCGGATAATCGGCGCGTAGCCTTTCTCGCTGTCCGGCAGCATGTCGCTGTCGGATTTCAGCTCCACCCCGGTGTAGGGAACGCTGTCAAACACGTCGGCAGGGGATGAGCTCTGGCCGACGGTGATGTCGCTTTTCATTGCCACGATATCGCGTTGCGCATAGGTATAAACGGAGGTGAATTTCTGCTCCTCCTCATGGCCCGTGGTGCTGCGATTCCAGGTGGAATAGTTGCGAATGCGCCATGCGCCAACGTTCAGGCCTGGGCGCAGGTTTACGTACTGGCTGCTGTTATCCTGCTCACCGTGCTGTCGCGCGCGGCTGTGGCTGGCATTGGCGCTGTAATTAAGCAGGCCCGCAGTGATCCCTTCGTCAAACTCTTTCGGGTCAATGTAACCTCGAGGCACCTGGCCCAGCGCCGTTTGAGGGATGCTCATCAGCAGCTGCTGGTTGCGAACGCGAAAGGTGGCGGATGCAGCAGGAATGACATGTAAATCAGCACACTGGCCTTTGGCCATCAGCTGCGGAAATTTTTTGGTTTTGATGCCGAGGCTTTTTAATTCCTCAAGGCTAAAGCAAGGCTGCAGCGTGCTGTTGCCCTGCGAATCTTTCTGAAGCGTAAAGGTCACGTTGCGGGTATCAATTTTATTATTATTGATAAATACCGCGACCTCATATTTCCCCGGCGCCTGACCTGGCCCTTTTTCATAGATGGACAGATCGGTTTTACCCTGCTGGGGATTATCAATATCCAGCAGGGCAGGGTTAAAATAATCATCAGCCATAACCTGCTGCGCAAAGATCGCGATTGCCAGGCCACAGAGAATGACCAGCAATGAAGAAAATCGGCAGGTGAACGGCTTTTTATGGCTGTACATAATTATTTTATTACCGGGCAAAAGAATTAATGAACGGATTTCGACCAGGTATGGCTGATGCTGCCGTAGTCGGTAATAATGGAATATGTCACGTTCGCGCCCCCAACATTACCCGGTAAGGCAAAATGCGTTTCCGTTTTCGGAACAGCCCAGGTGGCTTTCGCGACTTTATGACCATTCAGCGTGACGGTCTGGAAATTCATATAAAACGGCGTGGGGTTATTCACCACGAGGTCGTTCCCTTCGCGGCGCCATTCAAGCTTATCCGCCACATCTTCTGGACGGCCTTTTACCGCAGACGGGCGATAGAGCAATTTAATGCGGGTATTGATAGCAATTTGCAGCGTATTCACCCCCTCAACGTGCTTTGAGGAAGGGATCGCTTTAATGTTCAACCAGTACAGGGATTCCCTGTCTTCCGGTAAATTTCCGCCCGTACGCACCACGCGCAGAACGTTATCTTCGTGCGCATCCAGACGGAAAAGCGGCGGGGTGATCAGGAACGGGGCTTTGGCCAGGTTTTTACCGCCGGAATCAACCCAGGACTGCACCAGATAATCCGTCGCATCTGGATTTGAAAGACCAAGAGAAGATTCCTTTTTATCTCCCTGATAGACCAGTCGGGTGCCGTTAATAATGACCCCAGCATGTGAAGCAGTTGCTACCAGTAAAAGCGTGCTCAGTAAATAACCGTGGCGCATAAAGATTTCTCAATGAATAAAGAAGATATTAATGCTCGCGAAAGCATTAATATCTCCGGATTGATAAGATCAGTTATAAATAACGGTGAAGGTTGAAACGGAGTTAGCAGGGCCTGCGGTAATTGCCGGGCCGGTTTGGATATAGCGTGCGCCGAACTCCAGATCGTTAACCGCCGTGCCGGAGGTTAACTGATACTGCTGAGACGGCGTATACAGGCTGACAGGCTGCTGCGAGGCATCCACCAGCTGAATCGCCACCCCTGTTGCCGCATCGGTATCTGGCGTTAAGGCAAGCGTCGAATTGTTATTCGCGTCCGGTGTTCCGCCAAAGTTAATGGCGGCGGAGGTGACCGTGTCAGGACAATTCGTTAACTGAATATCAAACTTCGTTAAGGTGCTGGTAGAGCCTGCACCGGTAAATACCGTTTTAGACACTTTGCCCAGCTGTACATTTAATGGATTACTTAATCCATTTACGACCTGACAAGCAGAATCGATAATTTCGCCGGTGAAGTTTATTTGCCCTTCACCGTTCGTTGCCGCAAACGTGGATGCAGAACATCCCACCGCTGCGGCGATGATTAAACCTAAAGCAATCTTGTTCATAGCAAATCCTGATATGTTTCGGGTGAGAGCGTTGCCTGGACGTTTTCACCGTTGACCCTTAATGACTTTCCGCTGGTTATTTAATCAAAAAATGTATGAATACGAATCTGCTATAGAAATCACAAATAATTGAAAAAAAACTTGTGTTTATTTTTTGCTATTAAAACAGAAGGTTGTCTTAAGGGATAAAAAACTAACGGATAGCCATTCATCAGGGCTATAGTGTTAACAAGATAGGCTGTCAGGAGGAATGTCGTGGATTATCGCAAAATTATCAAAGAGGTAGGACGTGGGAAAAACCACGCCCGCGACCTGGACCATGAAACCGCTCGCGCGCTTTACACCCGTATGCTCAACGGCGAGGTACCGGACTTGGAAATGGGCGGCATCCTGATTGCGCTGCGTATCAAAGGCGAAGGCGAAGCGGAGATGCGTGGTTTCTACGAGGCGATGCAGGCGCAAACGCTGCGCTTAACGCCACCAGTGGCAAAACCGATGCCGATTGTGATCCCGAGCTATAACGGGGCGCGCAAGCAGGCAAACCTGACGCCGCTGCTGGCGATATTGTTACATAAGCTGGGGTTCCCGGTGGTGGTACATGGGGTCAGCGAAGATCCCACGCGCGTACTGACAGAAACCATCTTTGAACTGCTGGGCATTGAACCGACTCTCCATGCCGGTCAGGCGCAGGCAAAGCTGGAGGGGAACCAGCCGGTCTATATTCCCGTTCGTGCGCTCTGCCCGCCTTTGGAAAAGCAACTGGACATGCGCTGGCGCATGGGCGTGCGTAACAGTGCGCACACCCTGGCGAAGCTGGCAACGCCGTTTGCTGAGGATGCCGCACTGCGCCTTTCCAGTGTTTCTCATCCGGAGTACGTGACGCGCGTCGGTCAGTTCTTTGCCGAAATCGGTGGACGCGCACTGCTGATGCACGGAACAGAAGGGGAGGTGTACGCCAACCCGCAGCGTTGTCCACAGCTGGTGCTGATCGATTCTGCCGGTACGCGCGTTGTGCTTGAACGCGGGGAAGAAAACAGCGATGTGATTCTGCCGGAGTCAAAAGATCCGCAGGTTACCGCGCACTGGATTACGCAGTGCCTGGCCGGAAATGTGCCGGTCCCACAGTCGATCAAGCTGCAAATGGCCTGCTGCTTGCTGGCGACAGGGGAGGTAGAGACGGTGGAAGCGGGGTTACAGCGGGTGGCACAGTCGTTTTAAGCAAAAAAAAGCCCGTCCAGTGGCGGACGGGCAAGCAAGGGTAACAAACAACAGGGTCAATGAGGGTTGGAGCAGCTCACCAGAGGGTTTGGCGAGGGTACAGCATTCATTTCAGGCGATTATTTGTAGATAACCGCAGTACCGCTCAGCTTGTTATTGGTGTTAGCGGAGGTGATGGTGTATCCGCTTGCACCGGCAGCAGCGGCTTTCTCAGCCAGCTTGGCTTCCAGGCCGTCCAGCGTGGTCGCGCCTTCTGCACTTACCACACCGATTTTATTCATGCTCTGGGCCTGAGTGGATGAAACAGGCTCTACGGCGAATGCGCCGAAAGACAGAGCGGACAGGGCAACAGCAGCTACAGCATATTTGATGGTTTTCATAATTAATCTCTCGCAGGTGTTTTCTGTTAAGGGGACGATGTTCCGTCGATGTGATAAGTATCACGTTTTTTCCTGAGGGATAAAATCGAAGAGAATTGACGTGATCAGTCAAAAAAATTGAATGACAAATAACTTATTGAATATTAATAAATTCAAACCAGCGCTTTACACTTCTTGTGGATGCGCTTTACAGAACAAAGATGAAGGGCACATTTTGCTACGCGGTTCGCTAAAAACCGTGAGCGTAAAGGTAAGTGCAGGCAGGGTTAACTTAGGTAAAGGAGAGTCAGCGTAACTGGCTATCTTTCGATCCTCTGCGATTATAACCTGAATGTGAGGAATTTTTTGAATCTTTATCCTGCTGGCAGGCAATGCATAACCTTACGCCTGGAATGGCTTTACGCCGCGCCTCCGGGATCGGCTCTCCGCATTCTTCGCACTCCTTCAAACTTTCGCCGCGCGGAATCTCGCCGCGAGCGCGCGCAACCGCATCTTCAATGGTACTGTTGATCTGTTCGTTAACGGCGTCGTCATTCGCCCAACCGGAAGCCATGGCATCCTCCTGAAATCGGTTTATACCCTGTTTTTAATATGGGGTTAAAAAATGAACAATCAAGATAAAGTGGAAATGAACTGCATCCGGCAGGCAGATGCAGTCTTGTTGTGGAGGAAAAAATTATTTATAGATGGTTGCTGTGCCGTACATATGGTTATCTCCGCCAGCGGAGTTCACGACAAAGCCTTTCGCACCTTCCTGGCGGGCTTTTTCGGCCAGTTTATTCTGCAGATCGTCCAGGTTACTTGCGCGACTTACTGAGACGGTGCCCGCCGGACGCAGCTGGCTAGTATCGGTACTTTCATTCAGTGACTGAACGGCCATCGCAGAAAATGAAGCCGTTGCCAGGGCGCCAGTGATAACAGCAAGGGTCAGGTACTTTTTCATAATCACATCCTCATGAGGAAACAACAGGTGATTCCCTTTAAGTTTAGAAGCCTGACGAGTGTGACTTAGCGCAAATATTTGATGATGATCTGCTTATTTTTTGAACGATAAAAACTGACAATTCGCTGACAGATCATAGACATAGAGGTGTTTGATTTACGGTGTTTTTTTAAGCGCCGCAGAGAAAGATTTACCGCTGGGCCAGCACAGGGTATCTTACGCCGCTGTTTAAAGGAGAACGCCATGACTTCCCAAAAGCCGGGATTGCACCCACGAAATCGCCACCGCAGCCGCTACGACATGAACGCCCTGTGCCAGAGCTGCCCTGCGCTGCAGGACTATATTGTCCAGACCCCAGCGGGTGAGCCGACCGTCAACTTTGCCGATCCGCAGGCGGTGAAAACGCTGAACAAAGCCCTGCTGGCGCATTTTTACGGTGTGGCTCACTGGGATATTCCGGAAGGCTTTCTCTGCCCCCCTGTGCCGGGCCGCGCTGATTACGTTCATCACCTTGCCGATCTGCTTGCCGAAGATCGTGACGGCGCTATACCGCAGCAGGCTTCCATCCTGGATATAGGCACCGGGGCAAACCTGATTTACCCGCTGATTGGCGTACATGAATATCACTGGCGCTTTACCGGGAGCGAAATCGGCGCCGAGGCCTTTGCCAGCGCGCAGGCGATTATCAGCGCGAACCCTGGCCTGAGCCGTTCCATTCGTCTGCGTCGTCAGAAAGAGGCGGCTTCCATCTTCAACGGCATAATTCATAAAAACGAAAGCTATGACGCTACGATGTGCAACCCGCCGTTTCATGATTCGGCGGCAGCGGCTCGCGCGGGCAGCGAGCGTAAACGCCGCAACCTCGGTCAGGCGGAAGACGCCGCGCTGAACTTCGGCGGGCAGCAGCAGGAGCTGTGGTGCGAGGGCGGTGAAGTTGCCTTCATCCTGCGCATGATTGCGGAAAGCCAACAGTTTGGCCGTCAGGTGAAGTGGTTCACGACGCTGGTTTCCCGCGGGGATAACCTGCCGCCGCTCTACCGCGCGCTGAGCGAAGCGGGTGCCGTAAAAGTAGTGAAAAAAGAGATGGCGCAGGGCCAGAAGCAGAGCCGCTTTATCGCCTGGTCGTTTATGGACGATAACAAACGTCGCAAATAGTATCCCGCCGTAGGCCGGGTAGGGCAAAGCCGCCACCCGGCTCGGTTACAGCGTCGGCTCCTGCGGAGGGAGCGGCGAGGCGGGCGGCGACAATACCTGATACGTCTGCACCGGCGTTCGCACGTTCGCCAGATCGAAGTGCTTTTTCACCATGCTGTCGAGGGCAAAGCGCACCGTCCATTGCTTCAGCGGCTGGGTGGTGAACGACACGCGCAGGGTGAACGCCGTGTTGGTCAGCCCAACGATGCCGGCAAACGACGGCTCGCCAATCACCAGCCCGCGAATATCCTCCATTTCCATCAGTTCACTGACCGCATCCCGCAGCGCCTGCTTCGCTTTGTCTGCATCTTCATGACGATCCACATCGTAGTTGGCCACAACGGAGCCAATGCCGCGCACAAAGTTGGCGAAGGTAGTGATCGATGACCAGGGAATGATGTGATATGCCCCGGTATCCTGACGCACGCCTACCGAGCGAATCGACATCCTCTCCACGGTACCGGTCAGCGGCCCGATGGTCACCAGATCCCCTGTGTTCATCCCGTTCTCAAACTGGATAAAGATGCCGGTAATAATATCCTTCACCAGCGTTTGCGAGCCGAAGGAGATCGCCAGACCCAGCGCGCCAGCACCCGCCAGCAGCGGGGCGATATTCACGCCGATTTCCGACAGCACAATCATGATGGTGATGGTGCTGATGATCACCGCCAGCGCATTGCGGAACAGGGTTAACAGCGTGCGCGCGCGGGCGCTGGGGAGCGGTCTGCCGTGAATATCCGATACCAGACGGTTCTCGATAAGGCTCGCCAGCAGCGTCCAGCCGACGGCGGAGAAGAACAGAATCAGCGCGATACGAATTAAAATATCGACGGTCTTCTCGCCTGCGCCGTTATGCAGCCAGTTCCAGAAATCAAACAGGCTCCACGCATTCAGCAGCAGCATGATCGCCACGCAGACGGTCAGAATGCGCGCCACCTTAAGCGATACCGACATCCAGCCGTTCACCCGTTTTTGCAGTTCCGGGTAATTACGCTGCACCTGAGGCGACAGGGTGATGGTTTTCGAGATCCAGCGGGACAACAGCCCGGACACAAACGCCGCGATGCCGATAATCGCCAGGCTTTTAAACGTCGCCCCCATCATAAATTTCAGGCTGTTTCCCGGGTCGAACAGCGAGAAGAAGCACAGTACAATAAAATACGCGCTTGCCAGCCAGTGCCACACCAGCGCGAAGGCGCGGATAAACAGGCTGAAGAAAGAGAGGGAACGGTCGGCCAGATGCAGCAGACTCTCGGTGATCGTCCTTTTATTGTGAAAGATAAGGTACAGAGACCAGACGGTTATACAGAGCATAATCAGCACGTTCGCCAGCGCGCCAAACTGCACGTTAACCTGGTTGGAGATAATCGGCACGGCAACCAGCAGGCCGTAGCCTATCAGTCCGCTGAGCACGCTTAGCCGCACGGCCCAGTATTTCGCGCTGTCGTCGTTGATGTTGAAAGGGCGAAGTTCAGGCACGCGCGGGCAAAAGATGACGCGCAGCACCGCTTTAAAAAATTCGATGAGCGCAAACGCATTCAGGAAGAGCGCCTGCTGGAAGGCAATGGTTTTGTTGCCCGTATTGAGGCGGTCCGCCAGCACCTGACCGACAAACAGCGTCAGGGCCAGCAGCAGTAAATCGATGATAAACGCTCCGGTAATCATGGCCGGGAGGTGCAGCCAGCTGCTTTTATGCTGATTTTTTTTCCGTCCCCAGTGGCCCATCTTCCGGTAGAGCGGCCAGGCGCACAGGCGCAGGAGCCAGTAAAAAATGAACACGGCACCCGCCAGAATCGCAAACTGCGTGGCGGCTGCGGTGAAGGTGTGGGGATTAAAAGGTTTATGCGAGGTGCCAACAAGATTTCGATAGAGCTGGGCAAAACGCGACGACAGGGCTTCCCCGTAGCGGCGGCTGATGTCTGTGACGTTTTCCAGTACCGTCTTTTCCTCTTCGATCTGCGGTGGCGTAATGGTCGGAACCGGATCCTGAGGCGGCGTGGCGGCCACCTTCCTCAACTGATCGATCAGCTCCTGCCGGGAGGTGTCATTCTCAAGGACGTCGGCAAGTGCGCTATAGGCCGCTTTTTTTTGTTCTGCATCCGGCTCCGGAGGCGGCGTATTTTGCTGAGTAGCAGTTGCTCCGGTGGTGACGCCGGGGATTGCCACGGCAAGCGATGGCGTACTAAACAGGCTTATCAACAGCAGCAGGATCCACGGCACGGCGTCCTCCGACAAAAATATCGTGCAAAATGATAAGTATAGAGGGCGAGAGGCGGAGGGGAGTTTTTGGGAACAATCTGGCGTAAAAAAGCCGGGCAAGCCCGGCTCGGTATTTAGCGAGGGATCAGGAGACGTGCTGCAGGAACTCCTGCAGACGCTGGCTAGGCGGATTCGCGATCAATTCCTGCGGGTTACCGTCTTCGGCGATGCGGCCTTTATCAATAAAGATCAGGCGGGAAGCCACTTTCTCAGCAAAGCCGATTTCGTGGGTCACGATCACCATCGTCATCCCTTCTTCCGCCAGATCCTGCATGACTTTCAGCACCTCGTGGCGCAGCTCCGGGTCGAGTGCGGACGTCGGCTCATCAAACAGCATCATCTTCGGTTTCACCGCCAGCGCGCGCGCAATCGCCACGCGCTGCTGCTGGCCACCGGAGAGCTCGGAAGGGTAGTGGTGCGCACGCTCCGCCAGGCCAACCTTCGCCAGCAGATCTTTTGCCAGCGCTTCCGCCGCCGCTTTGTTGGCACCGCGCACGCGCAGTGGGCCAAACATCACGTTTTCCAGCGCCGTCAGGTGCGGGAACAGGTAGAACTGCTGGAACACCATGCCCGCTTCCTGACGAATCAGACGCTCGTCCACTTTCGGGTCGTTTACCTTCAGACCGTCAACGATCAGATCGCCGCTGGTGATCTCTTCCAGCTTGTTGATGCAGCGCAGCAGGGTCGATTTACCGGAACCGGAAGGCCCGATAATCACCACCACTTCACCCTGCTTGATATTCAGATCGATATTGTGCAGCACCTGGGTTGGGCCAAAGTGCTTGGAGACGTTTTTAAATTCAATCACAGGATTTTCATCCTTCTTTCAAGACGGCGCAGAACGAAGCTCAGTACCAGCGTAATGATCAGATAAACGACGGCGACCGCACTCCAGATTTCCAGCGCGCGGAAGTTGCCCGCAATAATTTCCTGGCCCTGACGGGTCAGTTCGGCCACGCCGATAACGATGAACAGCGATGTATCTTTAATGCTGATGATCCACTGGTTACCCAGCGGCGGCAGCATGCGGCGCAGCGCCAGCGGGAGAATAACGTGGCGGATCGTTTCGCGACGAGAAAGACCTAATGCCAGACCGGCTTCGCTGAAACCTTTATGAATCGACAGCACCGCCCCGCGGGTGATTTCCGCGATGTAGGCGCCCGAGTTGATCATAATGGTCACGACGGCCGCGCTGAACGGATCGATGCGCAGGTCGGTGAAGGCCATTGGCAGGGCGAAGTAGATAAACATGACCTGCACGACAATCGGCGTGCCGCGGATCACTTCGATGAAAACCAGTGCGATGTGGTTTGCAATCCAGCCACCGTAGGTGCGGGCGAAACCGGCGACAAGACCGATAATCAACCCACCTACCAGACCCAGGAACGAAATCCACAGGGTCATTTTAGCGCCTTCAAGCAAGAGTGGAATGGCAGGCCAGATGGCGCTCCAGTCAAACTGCATGATGTATTCCTGTATACCGTGGTGAAAAACGAAAAATGTAGGCCCGGCAAGCGTGAGCGCAGCCGGGCGCTATAAACCTGAATTCAGGTAAAATTATTTAGGCTCAGTACCGAACCATTTTTTATAGATTTCGTTGTAGGCGCCGTTCTCTTTCAGCGTTTTCAGCGCGCCGTTAACTTTCGTGCGCAGATCGTCGCTGCCTTTCGGGAACGCGATACCGTACTGCTGAGCTTCCAGAGAGTCGCCCACGGCTTTGAACTTGCCGTTACCAGCAGTTTTAATGAAGTACAGGATGTTCGGCGTGTCGTGCAGAACAGCGTCAGCACGGTTGGTGCCGAGTTCCATATACGCGTTGTCAATGTTCGGGAACTGGCGCAGGTCTTTGGTTTTGATGTTCGCTTTCGCGTAATCCACGGAACCGGTGCCGCTCTTCACTGCCACCACTTTACCGTCGAGGTCTTTCACGCTTTTTACGTCGTTATTATCCGCTTTGACCATCACCAGCAGGCCGCTTTTGTAGTAGCCGTCAGAGAAGTCGATCGCTTTTTTACGTTCTTCGGTAATGGTGATGCCCGCCAGCGCCAGATCGACGTTTTTGGTTTGCAGCGCCGGGATGATGCCGCTGAAGTCCATCGGCTTCAGGGTGTAGTCCAGTTTGAGTTCCTTGGCGATAGCGGCCCACAGATCAACATCAAAACCAACGTATTTGTCACCCTGTTTGAATTCAAACGGAACGAACGCCGTGTCGGTCGCCACAACCAGTTTGTCGGCAGCCTGAGAGGACACCGCAAAAGCCAGGGTAAGTGCAGCCAGTGAAACTTTTAATACAGACTTCATAGCATTTCCTTTTATATCCACGGGGCGATCCCCTGCGAGAACGACTGGCACAATGAAAAAATCGTGCCAACTTTACAAGCTGTTGTTTTACAAAGGGGATGAAATCATACATTGCACAAAAAGCGTGGCAATGATGTCGTGTTGCACCAGTATGGAGCACCATTTTGGTGCGCTTCGTTTGGGTCAACTGACGGGGAGATATTAAGCGTAAATTCTGACGAAAAAACAATCTTCCATTAACGGTTGTGTGAGGTGATTATTACAATTTATTCACTTTTGCACCGTCTCAGGCAAAAACTGTGCACCATAAATGTGCAAAACCCTCACCAGAGGCGAGGGTTTGACAGGAAAGTCTTATGGATTACTCGATGTTAGATTCGATAAACCACAGGAACTGATCCAGGTCGCGGGATGCGGCGGTGAAGATGTCTGCGGTATCTTCATCCTTGGCTTCGCTAATCGCTTTGCGCACGTCATTGGCCACAATCGCGTAGCGGTCCGCCAGCTCTTTCAGGTGATCCTGAACGGTGTGGATATCCAGCGGGTAGCTTTTCAGCGGCGTTTTGCTGTTGATCACCTGCGTGGTCCCAAGCGCGACACCACCCAGTTGAACGGCACGTTCAGCCATCGTATCGAGGTGTGTCACCAGTGCTGTGCGGAAGCCATCCAGCATTTCATGGACGGCAATGAAGTTTGCACCGCGCATATTCCAGTGGGCCTGTTTGGTGATCAGCGAAAGATCGATGAACTGGATCACCTGGCGATTCAGCAACTCAATGGTCGCTTTTTTGTCGCTATCCGATACATCGTTACGGGTATAAAGCAGATTAGACGCTTTCGTTTTCACCAGTTTAGCGGTACTCATAATCTCATATCCTCTTGATGTTTATGTCCCAGGTAATTACGGAACTAAGTATAGCACCGGATTTTTTCTCTGCGGTCTGGCTGTGCCTATCGGTTTAATAGCAAGAAGGAGGTTGATAATTTAATTTATTGAAATTAAAAGATAATTTTAAAATTGGTACAGATCAATCTTAATTCGCATAGAGGAGAATGGGTGGGGGAGGATATTTCGGTAATATGACAAACTATGTAAGAAATTATAACGGATGGCATTCTGGCCTTTATTCTGCATGGCCGTGAAGCCATGCAGAATATATGGCATTAGCCGATGTCGATTTTCTCAACTTTAGGTTCAGGGCGCATGGTGAGCGTTGACCCCATTGACGCCGCGATAATTGAGCAGAGCGCCAGCGTCTGGGTAAACGTCAGCGTTTCGCCCAGGAACACCATCCCGGAGATCGCCGCAAGGGCGGGCTCCATGCTCATCAGGGTGCCAAATATGCGCGTCGGCAGACGCGTCAGGGCAATCATCTCCAGAGAATAGGGGAGAGCCGTTGAAAGAATAGCGACCGCCAGCCCGATGGGCATGACTGACCATTGCCAGATAGACTCCGTGGCCTGCGCCATACCGATCGGCACAAAAACGATAGCCGCAATCACGGAACCCAGGGCGACCGTTGCCGGGCCATGCTCTTCACCCGCTCGCTGCCCGGTGAGTATATAGACAGCCCAGCAGGCTCCTGCTCCCAGCGCCAGCGCTGCGCCCGTGAGATCAATCTCAGAGACATTCTGGCCGAGCGGCAGCAGGAACCATAAGCCCAGAACGGCCAGCACGACCCAGATAAAATCCACCGGACGACGTGACGAGAAAAGCGCGACCGCCAGCGGGCCGGTAAACTCCAGCGCGACGGCAATCCCCAGCGGGATGGTCTGGATGGAGAGGTAGAACATATAGTTCATTGCCCCGAGGGACAGACCATAAAAAAGCAGGGGAAGACGTTGCTCTTTTTTGAAGCGCAGACGCCAGGGTTTGAAGATGACGACCAGTATCGCCGTTCCCAGCACGATACGCAGGGCTGTTACCCCGGGCGCACCCACCAGTGGAAAAAGCGATTTTGCCAGCGAAGCACCGCTTTGGATGGACAACATGGCAATAAGTATGACGGCTACCGGCAACCAGACCGACGACGTGCGGGATAACCCAGGCATCCTTTCTCCTGTCAGCTAATGTCAAGTGGAGTAAAGGTTGCAGTGTAAAGGAAATATACAGCTACGGTTGAGACTACGTTGAAAAAAAAGACCCATGAAATCCGTAAAATGGTTAAGCGCTGGTGGATTTATCACCTGAAAGATTAGGAATAATCTGGATGAATGTAACGGCGCAGACGCGCAATATGGGCGTTTAGTAGGAAAAATCGCATGTGATTTGAAAGAGTTAGCTGAGGTTGGAAACGTTCTGTTACAGGAAAGGCCTCATTAGACATCACGAATCACAAAGAGTTTCGCAAAATTTTTTGATATATTTAAAACTTACGGACTTACTTGAAGCACATTTGAGGTGGTTATGAAAAAAATTGCATGTCTTTCAGCACTGGCCGCTGTACTGGCTGTTTCCGCAGGTACCGCTGTAGCTGCTACTTCTACTGTAACTGGTGGTTACGCTCAGAGCGATATGCAGGGCGTGATGAACAAAACCAACGGTTTCAACCTGAAGTATCGTTACGAGCAGGATAACAACCCGCTGGGCGTGATCGGTTCTTTCACCTACACCGAGAAAGATCGTACTGAAAACGGCGCATACAACAAAGGCCAGTACTACGGTATCACTGCTGGTCCAGCTTACCGTCTGAACGACTGGGCGAGCATCTACGGTGTTGTAGGTGTTGGCTACGGTAAATTCCAGCAGACCGAAAACCAGGGTCTGAACCGCACTGCAAGCAACAGCGACTACGGCTTCTCCTATGGCGCAGGCCTGCAGTTCAACCCAATCCAGGACGTGGCTCTGGACTTCTCCTATGAGCAGAGCCGTATCCGCAACGTTGACGTTGGCACCTGGATCGCGGGCGTAGGTTACCGCTTCTAATCACTTCGGTGAGCTAATAAAAAATCCGCCCAATGTGGCGGATTTTTTTTTAGCTTTTTCCCTCTCCTTGTGGGAGAGGGCCAGGGTGAGGGCATCAGACCGCACGAGATCGCACAGCTTACTTACTCTTAATATCAAAAATATCGGTACCCAGATGGTTATAGTCAACTTTCTGTAACTTGAAGTTGGTAACGTACACTGGGGGCGCTTTCTTGCTGGAGATAAACGGGTAATCATTTTTTATCTCTTTGGCCTTAATCCCCGTCCACTGCGAGAAGAACTGCAGGAAATCATTCGCCGAGCGCCGCGCTTTGATAACGCGATGCGTTTTATCATCACTCGACAGCACCATAAACGGTACCTGGAAATTCTGCTGGAACTGGTCGTCGTGCGCCAGATACTGCACTTCTTTGCCACGCTCTTTAAACGCCAGCCCGTGATCCGAGAAATAGACCACAGAGAAGCTTTCGCCCGTATTGCGCAGCTGATCGTAAAGCTTGCTGAGCAGCTCGTCGGTTTGCGTCATGGTATAGAGATAGCAAGAGGTCTCTTTCGACTGCACAAACTCCGCGTATTTACCGCCAGTGCGATCGCAGGCCTGCGGGTGCGATCCCATCAGGTGCAGAACAATCAGCTGCGGCTGGGTGCGCTGGGTAGCAAAGACCTGCGCCGTCATCTTCAGCAGCGCCTCGTCTTTGGTGTTTTTGTCGGCTTCAAAATCACCGCTCTTCAGGAACTGCACTTCGTCAGCACGCTTAGCAATACTGGCGATGGCGGTGTCGTATTCGCCAATTTGCCCCTGATTGGAGAACCACCAGGTCTGAAAACCGGCGCGGTTGGCCAGCGTGACAAAATTATCCTGAAACTGAGGTTTGCCATCCACCACGCGGTTCAGCGTCAGGCCGAGCGATTTCTGCGTCGAGCCGCTGGCCGCCACATAATCGGTAAACAGGGTGCCGTTGACAGAGCTGGCAAACGGTGTGTTATTCCAGTGCCCGCCGAATGCGCCCAGCGCGTCGCGACGTGCGCTCTCGCCAATCACCACCACATAGGTATGGTATTTCGGCTTAACCGCCAGCACGTTCCAGGTGTCTTTCATATTGGAAAGTTCAGCCATGCGCGCCTGCTCGTCGAGAACCTCTTTATTGTTCACGACGACGTCTTTAACGAAACGGAACACCGGATAGCCCGTATCTTTCAGCTTGAACACGCCGCCCCAGGCCAGGTTTTGCACCGGCGCAACGAAAAACGTCCCCACGCTAAACGCCAGGCACAGAGACTCCATTTTTCCCCATGATCTCTTCGCGTCTGCTTTGCGACGAACCGCGATGACGCCAAGAGCAAAGATAAAGAGGCCGACGACGTAGCTGTACCAGGGGAAGATCGTCAGGATCTCTGTCGACTCTTCCATATTGGTGGAGTGCAGCGCCAGCAGGGTGTTGAAGTTTGGCGCGCCGTAGGCCTGGCCAAACGGGAAATACATCGCAGCAATCAGCGAACAGACCCCTACCAACGCTTTCTGCACGCGCGGGGCCGCTCGCCACAGCACATGCAGGATGCAGGTGAAAGCCACTGCATAAAGCAGGCTGAAGGGATAGCCGAGCGCAAAGTTAATCAGCAGCGACTGCAAAAAGTAAAATCCCGTCCACGGGCTTAAGGCCCGGCTGCGGGTAACGATGGTATCTATCAGGGTTACATTCATAGGTCACTATCACAAAAACGCCATGTGCTCACCCTGGCGCCAAGGGTCAAAGCCTGCCGGACAGTGCGTGGAAAGGGAATGAGAGGTCCGCTTCAGCGAGCCGCAAATTGTGCAGGGCTGCAAGAAGATAGTGCGAGCGTGAATTAAGGTCAACAGTTGCTAAACAGATGTTTTGCGAAGGGGGCTGCAAATCCGCAAAAATTATCGGGAATTGGTCAGTTTACAGCGGAAGTGTGACAGAAAAATGAAGCGGCGTACCGCAACGCCGCTTAGTGGGAAGGTTTGTCGTCCTGATGCGGTTTGTTGTTAAACATATCGCACAGCATGTTCAACAGCATTAAGCGCACTTTAAAAGGAGAGTGAGTAAACACGTTCATACACCTCTTGAATTCGTTCATGAGACCTCCTGATGTTTGATCCCTTCGATCCGTGAAGGGTGACTGCATTACATACAGATATAGCACAGGCTATATTGTATAGCTATGGCTATTTCGTTAATTTTTTGTGCTTGTGGAGGGATGGTTTACAATGTGCGCTCTCGATACCGGGCGCTGGAAGCGTCACCCCAATGAGGAAGTACAATGAACCGTCGCGCAGGTAAGCCAACCATTAAAAAAACGACGCAACTGGTGAATGTTGAAGAACATGTCGAAGGTTTTCGCCAGGTCCGTGAAGCGCACCGGCGTGAACTGATTGATGATTATGTTGAACTGATTTCCGATCTGATCCGCGAGGTTGGGGAAGCGCGTCAGGTCGATATGGCCGCCAGGCTGGGGGTTTCGCAGCCAACGGTCGCTAAAATGTTAAAACGTCTGGCCTCGGTAGGCCTGATCGAAATGATCCCCTGGCGCGGCGTGTTTCTGACGCCGGAAGGGGAGAAGCTTGCGCAGGAGAGCCGCGAGCGCCATCAGCTTGTCGAGAACTTTTTGCTGGTGCTGGGCGTTAGCCCGGAAATTGCCCGTCGGGATGCGGAAGGAATGGAGCACCACGTTAGCGAAGAGACGCTGGTGAAGTTTCGCGAATTTACCCTCAAATATGGTCCCTCCGCTGAATGAAAATCCCTGGACTGCAGGCCCTCTCACGCGATCGTTTCTTCCATCTCTTATTAATCATTGGCGCCGGGTTAAGCCTGTTTGTGCCGTTTGCGCCACAGGCCTGGTCTGCGGCGATTGACTGGCGCACCATCATCACCCTGAGTGGGTTAATGATGCTGACCAAAGGGGTCGAGCTGAGCGGCTATTTTGACGTCCTGGGGCGTAAAATGGTGCGCCGTTTTGCCACCGAGCGCAGGCTGGCCCTGTTTATGGTGTTCTCCGCCGCGGTGCTGTCGACGTTTCTGACCAACGATGTGGCGCTGTTTATCATCGTGCCCCTCACGCTCACCCTGCGTAAGCTTTGCGAGATCCCGGTCAGCAGACTGATTATCTTTGAAGCGCTCGCCGTTAACGCCGGTTCTCTGTTGACGCCCATCGGCAACCCGCAAAATATTCTTCTCTGGGGACGTTCCGGTCTGTCATTCGCCGCCTTTACCTGGCAGATGGCGCCTCTGGCGCTGGTGATGATGTTGTCGCTGCTGGCGGTCTGCTGGTTCGCGTTTCCGGATAAAAAGCTGCAATACCATAGCGGGACCACGGGCCCGCAGTGGCAGCCGCGGCTGGTCTGGAGCTGCCTCGGGCTGTATATCGTCTTTCTGTTCGCCCTGGAGCTGAGGTATGAGCTGGCGGGCGTCTTGCTCGTCGCCGCGGGCTTTGTCGTGCTGGCGCGGCGCGTGCTGGTGAGCGTGGACTGGACGCTGCTGCTGGTCTTTATGGCGATGTTCATCGACGTGCATCTGCTTATTCAGCTTCCCGTGCTGCAAAACGTTCTGCACAGCGTCAGCACGCTGTCGCAGCCGGGACTGTGGCTGACGGCGATTGGCCTGTCGCAGTTTATCAGCAACGTGCCTGCCACCATTCTGCTGCTCAACTACGTTCCGCCGGACACGCTGCTGGCCTGGGCGGTGAACATCGGTGGGTTTGGGCTGCTGCCCGGCTCCCTGGCAAACCTGATCGCCCTGCGCATGGCCAACGACCGTCGCATCTGGTGGCGCTTCCACCTCTGGTCGATCCCGATGCTGCTCTGGGCTGCGGCGATCGGTTTCGGACTATTCCTTCTCATATAGTGCGCAATTTGTCAGTTTTTCCTGGCAAATGTATAGCAACGTCCTAGCTTTAGTGAACGGCATAGTGTGATGCCGCTCACTGACAGGACCGTTGCTGAATTATGGCAGAAGAACAAAATCCACCTGCTGACGAGCAGGATAAAAACAATAACGAGCGTAAACGCCCGGGCAAAAAACCGTTAATTATCCTTGGCATCGTGGTCATCGTGATGGTGATCGTGGCGCTGGTCTGGTGGTTTTTAACCCGCAACGAAGAGACCACCGACGACGCCTTTACCGACGGCGACGTGGTGACCATTGCCCCCAAAACGGCGGGCTACGTTACCGAGCTACGCGTGCGGGATAACCAGCGCGTGAAGAAAGGGGATGTGCTGGTGGTGATCGATCCGCGTGATACCACCGCCCAGCGCGATCAGGCTCAGGCTCAGCTTGGGCTGGCTATCGCGCAGCTGCATCAGGCCCAGGCGCAGCTGGCGCTCTCAAAAGTGCAGTATCCCGCCCAGCGTGACGAAGCCAAAGCGCAGGTGTTGAAAGCGCAGGCCGATCTGGCGAACGCGCAGGCAGAGTACCGGCGCCAGCGCGGCGTCGACCCGCGCGCGACCACCCAGCAAAGTATTGATTCTGCGAACGCTCAGCTGCGCAGTGCCCAGGCTGGCCTTGCCAGCGCACAGGCGCAGCTGGAAGTGGCGGAGCAGGTACAGCTGCAAATCCGCCAGCAGGAGACCAACGTCGAAGCCCGCGAGCGTCAGGTCGAACAGGCCAAAGCGCAGCTGGAAACCGCGAATCTGAACCTCTCTTACACCGAAGTCCGCGCCCCGTTCGACGGTTTTGTCACCAAACGCAACGTGCAGCCCGGCACGCTGGTTCAGGCGGGCACCGCGCTGTTCTCGCTGGTCTCCACGAACGTGTGGGTGGTGGCGAACTTTAAAGAGTCCCAGCTTGAGCGCATGAAGCCCGGCGATAAGGTTAGCGTCTCCGTGGATGCCTGGCCTGATATGGAGCTTGAAGGCCATATCGACAGCATCCAGCAGGGCAGCGGCTCGCGCTTCTCCGCCTTCCCGTCGGAAAACGCCACCGGTAACTTCGTGAAGATTGTTCAGCGCGTACCGGTAAAAATCGTCATTGATAAAGGTCTGGATCCGAACAAGCCGCTGCCGCTGGGGCTGTCGGTTGAACCGAAGGTCACCGTGGAATGACGGATCATAGCCACGATAACTGGAAGCCCGCCAGTAACCCGTGGGCGGTGGCGATTGTCGTCACCCTGGCGGTGTTCATGGAAATTCTGGACACCACCATCGTCAACGTCGCGCTGCCGCACGTGGCGGGGTCGCTCTCGGCCAGCTACGACGAATCCACCTGGGTACTGACAAGCTACCTGGTGGCGAACGGCATCGTGCTGCCCATCTCGGCGTTCCTGAGCCGGCTGTTTGGCCGCAAGCAGTTCTTCCTCATTTGCATCGTGATGTTCACCATCTGCTCGTTTCTGTGCGGCATTGCCACCGAGCTGTGGCAAATCATCCTGTTCCGCGTAATGCAGGGCTTCTTTGGCGGCGGGTTGCAGCCCACCCAGCAGTCGGTGCTGCTCGACTACTTCAAGCCGGAGGACAGGGGCAAAGCGTTTGGGCTTTCCTCCATTGCGATTATCGTCGCGCCGGTGCTCGGCCCGACGCTGGGGGGCTGGATCACCGACAACTACTCCTGGCGCTGGGTGTTCTTTATCAACATCCCGGTGGGGATTGTGACGGTGCTGGCGATCTACCAGCTGCTGGAAGATCCGCCGTGGGAGAGCAAATCAAAAGAGAAGCTGACCATCGACTGGACGGGGATCGGCCTGATCGCCCTCGGTCTGGGTTGTTTGCAGGTGATGCTCGACCGGGGCGAGGATGACGACTGGTTCTACTCGAACTTTATCCGCACCTTCGCGGTGCTGACGCTGGTCGGCATTATCGGCGCAATCTACTGGCTGATGTATGCCAAAAAGCCGGTGGTGGATCTGCACTGCATGAAGGACCGCAACTTCGCGATCTCCAGCCTGCTGATGGCGGGGATGGCGATGATCCTCTACGGCAGCTCGGTGGTGATCCCGCAGCTGGCGCAGCAGGATCTGGGCTATACCGCCACCTGGTCCGGGCTGGTGCTCTCGCCCGGCGCGGTGCTGATCGTGCTGACCATCCCGCTGGTGCTGAAGCTGATGCCGGTGGTGCAGACGCGCTGGATCATCGCCTTTGGCTTTACCTGCCTGGCGGTGTCGTTCTTCTGGTCGCGCACGCTGACGCCGGATATTGACTTCGAAACCCTGGTGCTGTTCCGCAGCGCCCAGTCGATTGGTCTGGGGTTCCTGTTTGTGCCGCTCACTACCATCGCCTTCATCTCGATACCGAGACGGCTCAACGCCGATGCGGCGGCACTGTTTACCATGTTCCGCAACGTGGCGGGATCCATCGGGATTTCGCTCTCGACGGCGGCCATCACCGAGCGCGCGCAGGCGCACAGCGCGCACCTTGCCTACCACGCCTCGCCGTTTAACGAGCAGTTCCAGCTGGCGATTCGCGAAAGCGCCCAGGCGATCCAGAACTTCACCACCCAGGTGGGCGATCCGACCGGGATTGCCACCGGGCGGATGTACCAGACGATGATCGAGCAGTCCCGCTTCCTGGCCTACATCGACGTCTTCACCATTCTGAGCGCGGTGGCCTTGTTACTGATTCCGTTTTGTTTGTTGCTCTCGCCGGTTAAGAGCGAGGGGAGTGCAGGAGCACACTGATGATACACAGACGTTTACACCCCCTGATGATAATGATGCTGCTGGTGGGCTGCGCCGTCGGGCCGGACTACCAGCAGCCTGCGCCACCCGCCGTTACGCACTGGAACGATAAGGGCGACAGCGCGGTAAAATCGCAAACCACCTCCGCCGCGACCAATCCGCGCTGGTGGAAAACCTTCGGCTCGCCGCAGCTCGACAGTCTGGTTGAACGCGCCATCGCCGGAAACCTGACGTTGCAGCAAACGGTACTGCGCATTGCCGGGGCGCGTGAACAGATTAACCAGGCGGGCGGGGCATTTTTCCCGTCGGTGAACGGCAATCTGCAGGCGACGCGCCAGCAGCTCGGGCTGGAAGGGGAGCTAAAATCCCACGGCGTGTACGACCAGCTGGATAATGTCAACCCTGAACTCAGAGGCGCGCTGGGACCGCTGACACAGCCGATTAACCTTTATCAGGGCAGCTTCGACGCCCAGTGGGAAATCGACCTCTGGGGCAAGGTGCGCCGTCAGGTGGAAGCCGCCGAGGCGCAGCAGAAGGCCGCCATCGAACAGCGTAACGATGCGCTGGTGTCGCTGGAGGCCGAAGTGGCGCGGGCGTGGCTACAGCTGCGCGGGGCGCAGAGCATCATCGCCACGCTCAATACGCAAATTGAGAGCGCGCAGCAGACGCTGGATCTGACCGAAAGCCGCCAGCGCGGCGGGCTGTCGCCGCAGATGGACGTGGAAAATGCCCGGGCGCAGCTGGGTAATCTTGAAGCCCAGCTGCCGCAGTATCAGGCCCAGGAACGCCAGGCGATGAACGGGCTGGCTATTCTGCTCGGCAAGCCGCCGGGGGCGCTGGATAGCGAGCTGCAATCCGCACAGCCAATGCCCGCGCTGCCGGATATCGTGCAGACTGGTATACCGTCCACGCTGGCGCGCCGCCGTCCGGACGTGCGCGAAGCGGAGGCCAACCTTCATGCCGCCACGGCGCAGATTGGCGTCTCGGTGGCCGAGCTGTTCCCGAGCTTTACCCTCTCCGGACAGTTTGGCCTGCGCAACAGCGAATCCGGCTGGCTGACCGACTGGAGCAGCCACTTCTACAGCTTCGGCCCGCAGGTCTCCATCCCCATCTTCCAGGGCGGTCGACTCGTCTCCAGTGTGAAGCTGGCGCGCGCGCAGCAGGGGGCGGCGGTGCTGGACTATCGTCAAACGGTGCTCACCGCGCTCGGCGATGTCGAAAATGCCCTGGTGAGCTATCGCACCGACCAGCAGCGTGAGGCGGGCCTGGCGAAAACCATTGATGCCCTGCAAAACGCCTTTGATTTAGCCAGCGACAGCTACCGCCAGGGGATCGCCAGCTTTATCGACGTGCTGGACGCCCAGCGTCAGCTGGCGCAGGCCGAGCAGCAGCGCGCGCAGGCGCAGGTACAAAGCGCTCTCGATCTGGTGGCGCTCTACAAGGCGCTCGGCGGCGGCTGGGAGCCGTATCAGCAGGTGCAGCTCCCGGACTACAGCGTCTTTGGCGACGCCCCGCGCGGATAAATATTCAGAGGATTGGGCAAGAAACGGACAGGAACGCCACATTCGCGATGGCTGAGGGGCGGGTATAACTATCGGGTACCCAATCGACATGCGAGGATTATCTTATGCGTTATCAAAAACTGGGCAACACCGGTCTGTTCGTTTCTGAACTGTGCCTCGGCACCATGACCTTCGGCGGAGAAGGCGGCATGTGGGGCAAGATTGGTCAGCTCCAGCAGAGCGAAGCAGAACAGCTGGTGGGCCGCGCGCTGGACGCGGGTATCAACTTTATCGATACCGCGGACGTTTACTCGGAAGGGCGCTCGGAGGCGATCCTCGGCCAGGCGCTGAAAAACCTCAACGTCCCGCGCGAGAATGTGGTGGTTGCCACCAAGGTGTTCGGCGAAACGGGCGCTGCGGGGGTGAACTCGCGCGGCAGCTCGCGCTATCACATCATCAGCAGCGTGAAGGAGAGCCTGCGCCGCCTGCAGCTGGATCATATCGATCTCTATCAGCTTCACGGTTTCGATCCGGCCACGCCGATTGAGGAGACGCTGTATGCGCTGGATAACCTGGTGCAGCACGGCCACGTGCGCTACATCGGCGTCTCGAACTGGGCGGCGTGGCAGATAGCCAAAGCGCTGGGCATTTCCGAGCGACTCGGGCTGGTGCGTTTTGCGTCCCTCCAGGCGTATTACACCATCGCCGGGCGCGATCTTGAGCGCGAGCTGGTGCCGATGATGCAGAGCGAAGGCGTCGGGCTGATGGTCTGGAGCCCGCTGGCGGGCGGCCTGCTGAGCGGAAAATATGGCCGCGACGGGCAGAGCGAAGCCGGTAGCCGCCGTCTGGCGTTCGACTTCCCGCCGGTGGACAAAGATCGCGCCTTTGACTGCGTGGACGTGATGCGCGTGATTGCCGAAAGTAAGGGCGTATCCGTGGCGCAAATCGCGCTGGCGTGGCTGCTGCACCAGAAGGCGGTGACCAGCGTCATCATTGGCGCGAAGCGCGTCGATCAGCTTGACGATAACATTGCTGCCACCGGGATCCGCTTAAGCGAAGACGAGCTTAAACAGCTGGATGCCGTCAGCGCGCTGCCGCGTGAATATCCGGGCTGGATGCTGGAGCGTCAGGGGGAGTATCGTCGCAATCAGCTTGCGCAACAATAACGCTCCTCATCCCCGGCGGCGCTTCGCCTGCCGGGGATGATATCGAAGAAATGACGATAAGCTGCTTTTGCCGATTCAACGATGTGCTGTGGCGGTAATCAGCAGCCGTCTTTGCAGGTTGCGGCTGGGTTTTGCTCAAGGACTCTTACCAGCAGGGCTCGGGGCTCTCTGACCACATCTGTTCCAATTGCCAGTACTTTGCCGTCCCGTTCTGCTGAATACTTCGCGACAACATCACCGAAAGCATTTCGCTGCAGGGCGACCTCTTGTCCTGCTTTTACCGTGTCGCCGGGTTTAACGAAAACTTCCGCAAACCCACCCGTAGTTGCTCGTATGGAACTGATCGCATTACCAATATACGTTTTATTGCTGCTGGCGGTTGCGCCGATTTTGCCTTCAATCACCTTGTAATGGATCAGTACATTGAGGGCACCCTCTAAACCCCGGGCAATCATATCCTGCTGGTAAATCCTCGGCTCTCCCGTCTCGGCCGTTATTGCCGGGATACCATTTTGAATAAAGGTGGTTTCCATTGAGCCGGCTTCGCCGGGGTCTTTCTTAATTTGATCTGCCGGAAAAAGTTCCGCAATTGTCCGGGCATCCGCATTGCGGTAGTCGGCATAAATGAACAGCGGATAAGCCGTTCCGGTAGACTGGGTGTGATAGTCAATCGCCAGGTCGACATTCCCCTTGTAAACCTTGTTCCACATCATCCATGCCTGACGCTCAGCAGGGTTACCCGTTTCTTTTCCTGGATGGACGCGATTGTAGTCGATCGTTTCACCCCCATCGGTTGAAACAGACCATGTCCGGGAGACTCTCTCAAGGCCAGAACGGTTTGGGCCAATGATGCCAATAACGCTGCCGTTCATTTTTTCGGGGGCCAGTTGTTCCATCACTTTTTGTACGATGCGCACGCCGTTTAGCTCATCCCCGTGGACGCCCGCCTGCAGAAGGACTTTCTTCCCGTCCGTTTTCCCTTTTGCCACCATTATGGGTACATACCAGCGCTGTCCCGTTCCTGTCTCAACCCCCTCGAACATGAAGCGATGTTGTCCGGCTGGCAGGTCTGATACATCCAGCGTAGAGATAACCGGCACTCCCTGCACTTTATCACCCGTATACACCGTTGCCGCGTGAGTCATTGAGCCGGGCAACGCTAAGCTAAGAGCGAATGCGATACGGCGAGTAGATATCTTCATGAGCGTCATTTTCCATTTGATAGGGTTGAGATTTTTATGTTCCGGCCTGAGCCGTGGTTCGTGCGCATTAAGTTAATAATGATTTTATGAGGCCAGCCAGTGGCACGTTCGGGAAATGTGATTCTGCATAGGCTAACGCTCAGGCCTAAATAACAAGAATTCGCTATTCATTTTTCCTGCTCAGCGCTTCTTTCCGACATTCCTCACAAAAAACGATCCTCCCCTTTGATCGAAATTTCATCTTCGCCTATATGACTAGTCATAAGAATTTAAATGACTAGTCATATAGGGAGAGAGCATGAACAATTCACTGCCGGCCAACTTTTTATGGGGCAACTCGGTGTCCAGCATGCAGACGGAAGGGGCCTGGAACGAGGGTGGGAAGGGGATGTCGGTGTACGACATTCGTGAAGCCGGAGAAAACGTCTCCGACTGGAAGGTGGCGACCGACTCCTACCATCGCTACCGGGAAGATTTCGACCTGATGCAGGATCTGGGCATGAACTGCTACCGCTTCCAGATCTCCTGGAGCCGCGTCTGCCCGCAGGGCGACGGCGCGTTCAACGACGAGGGCATCGCCTTTTACGACCGCTTTATTGACGATCTCATCGCCCGCGGCATCGAGCCGATGGTCTGCCTCTACCACTTCGACATGCCGCTGGCGCTGGCGCAGGAGTACAACGGCTTCAACGATCGCCGCGTGGTGGAGGCTTTTATCCGCTACGGAAAAAAGATGATCGACTGCTTCGGCGACCGGGTAAAGTACTGGCTGACCTTTAACGAGCAGAACATCTTCCATATGCCGGAAGCGTTCCGCATTTCCGGCTATATGAAAGGCGAGAAAACCCTGCGCGAGCTGTATGAGCTTCAGCACCATGCGATGGTGGCGCACATGTCGCTGACCGAATACCTGCACCAGACGAAACCGGGTCAGCTAATGGGCGGCATGCTGGCGCACCAGCTGATCTATCCGGCCACCTGCAAGCCGCGCGATATCTTCTGCGCCCAGCAGTATGACGAATTCCTCAACCAGAACCTGCTGCGCGTCTTTGCCGGCCAGGGCTACAGCCCGGCGGTGATGGCGGTGGTAGAGCAGGAGGGCTTCGGTGATATCTATCGCGCCGACGATCTCGCTCTGTTTGCCCGCACGAAAAATGACTTTATGGCCTTCAGCTACTACGCCAGCAAAACGCTGGACAGCGACGCGATCCCGAAAGGCACGCCGGTCAACTATTACCTGCTGCACGGTGAGAAAAATAACCCCTACCTGAAGGCCACCGAGTGGAACTGGCAGATCGATCCGCTGGGCTTTCGCACCATCATCACTCGCTATGCCAACGACTGGCGCCTGCCGGTCTTCCCGATTGAAAACGGTATTGGGGTAATTGAGTCCTGGGACGGGGTTAACCCGATTGAGGACACCTACCGCATCGACTACCACCGGGCGCATATCGAGGCCATGAAGGAAGCCATATTCGAGGATGGCGCAGAGGTCATTGGCTATCTCGGCTGGGGGTTAATTGACATTCTCAGCTCGCAGGGGGACATGCGTAAGCGCTACGGCGTGGTCTACGTCAACCGAGAGAATCACGACCTGAAAGACCTTAAGCGCGTGCCGAAGAAGAGCTACGCGTGGTTAAAACAGGTTATCCATACCAACGGACGCGAGATGTAAGCCGTACGCTGCCGGGCCGTTTTTGTGACTGATTGATGGGAACACTCCGCTATGTCTGAAACAAAAATCACACCGCACATGCAGTCCTTTGTCGATAAATTTGTTGAGTTCTCGGCGCGCCTGGCAAACCAGGTGCACCTGCGCTCCCTGCGCGACGCCTTCGCCACGGTGATGCCGATTTTCATCCTCGCCGGTCTGGCGGTGCTGGTGAACAACGTGGTGTTCCCGTGGATTTTTGAGGGCGACACGCTCACACAGTTTAAGGTGTGGGGCGAGGCGATTATTAACGGCACGCTGAACATCGCCGCGCTGCTGCTGGCGCCGATGATTGCCTGGTCGCTGGCGCGCAACAAAGATTTCGACAATCCGGTCTCGGCAGTGGTTATCGCCGTCAGCAGCTTTATCATCATGATGCCGATGCGCTTACAGGTTACGCCCGTTGGCAGCGACGCTTCGGTCAGCGTGACGCAGGTGCTGACGTTCGCCAATATCGGCTCCACCGGGATTTTCGCCGGGGTGCTGATTGGCCTGCTTTCCACCGAGCTGTTCATCGCCATTTCGCGGCTGAAGGCGCTGCACATTTCGCTGGGGGAAAACGTGCCCCCGGCGGTGAGCAAATCCTTTACCGCGCTGATCCCAACCATTCTTACCTTGTCGGTGTTCGCCGTGCTGGCGGCGCTGCTGGCGAACGTGCTGCATACGGATCTGATCCATCTCATTACGACCTTTATCCAGCAGCCGCTGCGGCTGATCAACACCAGCCTGCCGGGGACGATTTTCATCTACAGCTTCGGCAACTTCCTGTTCACGCTCGGCATTCATCAGTCGGTGGTCAACAGCGTGGTGCTTGAGCCATTCCTGCTGATTAATACCAACGAGAACATGCTGGCCTTCGCCAACGGACAGCCCATCCCGCACATCATCAACAATATTTTCGTGCCGACGTTTGGCATGGTGGGCGGCACGGGCAGCACGATCTCGCTGCTGATCGCCATCTTTATCTTCTCGCGGCAACAATCGGCGAAGCAGATGGCGCGTCTGTCGCTGGCGCCGGGCTTATTCAACATCAACGAGCCGGTGATTTTCGGCCTGCCGATCGTCTTTAACCTGCCGCTGATGATCCCGTTTGTGCTGCTGCCCGCCATCGGCATTTACTTCGCCTGGCTCTGCACCACGCTGGGGTTAATGTCCCGCTGCGTGGTGATGATCCCCTGGACCACGCCGCCGATCCTCAGCGCCTGGCTGGCGACGGCGGGGGACTGGCGCGCCGTGGTGGTCCAGTTGGCAATCATCGTATTTGGTGTATTCTTCTACCTGCCTTTCCTCAAAATTGCCGAGCGAGTGGCCTTGAAAAACAGCGGGATAGAAAACTAACAGAAAGGAAGGACGATGGCGGCGAAGTACATCACCATAGCGCGGGAAATTAAGAAACGCATTATCAGCCAGCAGTACGCCGCCAACGAACCCCTGCCGGATCAGTTTGCACTGGCGGCGGAGTTCAGTACCAGCCGGATGACTATTCAGCAGGCGATGCGCCAGCTGATCGTCGAAGGGCTGGTCTACACCCGCCAGGGGCAGGGGACGTTCATCCGCAAAAACTTCCTCCAGCTCTCGCAGTGGGATCTCTCCGGCAGCGACTACTTTGGCGCGACCAAAACCTGGGCGCATCTGGGTACGGTCACGAGCCAGGTGGTGCATTTCGAACTGCGCTTCCCGAACGAAAAAGAGCAGGCGTCGCTGATGATTAACGCCGATGCGCCGATCTACGACTTCATTCGCCTGCGTTTACTGAACGGCGAACCCATGTCGCTGGATTCCACAGTGATGCCGATGAATCTGGTGCCGGGCCTGACGAAAAACCACCTTGAAGGTTCGGTGTTTCAGTACGTTCAGGAAACCCTGGGGCTGAAAATTATGGGGTCATACCGGGTCGTGCGGGCTCTAAAGCCCAGCGCGCTGGACAGAGAGCATCTGGTCTGTGAGGAAACCGATCCGGTGCTGGAGGTGGAGCAGGTCATTTATCTGGAAGATGGCACGCCGCTGGAGTATGCCCACTACCACTATCGCTACGACCACGGCGGGATTGTGATTGTGAATAACGGATAAAAAAAAGCGGGCCTTGAAGCCCGCTTTTTTGATGCGCGTGATCAGTTCAGACGCACCGGCATACCGGAACGGTTCTGAATCGCTTGGTCGACGATGGTGGTTTCCACGTCTGGCTGAGAGGTCACTGACTGCACCGCGCTGTTCAGCGTAATCGGCACGATCTCGTTGTTATTGATCTGGTCTTCGCTGGTGGAGAGCGGGTTGTGCACTTCGATGTAGCGGCTGCCGTCTGGCTCAGACGTCGCTTTCACCGGTTCGTTGATGAACTGCACGCGCGTACCGACCGGCACGTTTTCGAAAAGGAACTTGATGTCGTCGTTACGCAGGCGCACGCAGCCGTGGCTCACGCGCAGGCCGATACCGAAGTTGGCGTTGGTGCCGTGGATGGCGTACAGACGACCAATGTACAGCGCGTACAGGCCCATCGGGTTATCCGGGCCGGCTGGCACAACGGCGGGCAGCGGCTCGCCCGCAGCGATGTATTCCGCGTGCATTTTGGCGGTAGGGGTCCAGGTTGGGCCCGCTTTCTTACGCTCTACTTTGGTGGTCCAGTTCAGCGGGGTGTCTTTACCCAACTGGCCGATACCGATTGGCAGCACGATAACGGTGTTAGTGCCTTTCGGGTAGTAATACAGGCGCATTTCGGCGCTGTTAATCACGATGCCTTCATGAACGGTATCCGGCAGGATCAGCTGCTGAGGAATATTCAGCACGGTACCTGCTTTTGGCAGATACGGGTCAACGCCCGGGTTCGCTTCCAGCATGTTGGACAGGCCCAGCTGGTACTGCGCGGCGAAATACTCCAGCGGCTGAGAGTTACCCTCAGGCACCGTCACCACCTGGTTTTGACCCACCAGACGGCTTCCGTCTGTCGGCAGGGGATACGTCACCGCAGACGCGGTCTTACAAAAACCTACTACGGCTAACGCCGCCGCAAAAAGCGTTGTTAATTTCATGTTCATGTTGTGCGAGGTATCTAAGCCATTCAGGCGATGAGTTGATAAGTCTGAATCTGTGATGGGAGCGCATTATATGTGCATTCCCGCTAACAGGGAATTCAGATGTGTACGAAATCACATTTTTTTCGATTTTGTTAAAGTTTAGTGGATTGCCGCAACACGGGATCTCAATTCGGAATTGTGGCATAATGCCGTGTTTATCACACTTTTCGCAGGAATCTCTCCGTGTTAGTTACCAGCAACGTCACTATGCAGTTTGGCAGTAAGCCGCTGTTCGAAAACATTTCCGTCAAATTTGGCGGCGGCAACCGTTACGGCCTGATTGGTGCCAACGGTAGCGGAAAATCCACCTTTATGAAGATCCTCGGCGGCGATTTAGAGCCGACGCTGGGCAACGTGTCGCTCGATCCGAACGAGCGTATCGGTAAGCTGCGTCAGGATCAGTTCGCCTTCGAAGAGTTCACCGTGCTCGACACCGTGATCATGGGGCACGCGGAGCTGTGGGAAGTGAAGCAGGAGCGCGATCGTATCTACGGTCTCGCCGAAATGAGCGAAGAAGACGGCTATAAAGTGGCCGATCTGGAAACCCAGTACGGCGAAATGGACGGCTACTCTGCGGAAGCCCGCGCGGGCGAGCTTCTGCTGGGCGTGGGTATTCCGGTTGAACAGCATTACGGCCCGATGAGCGAAGTCGCGCCAGGCTGGAAGCTGCGCGTGCTGCTGGCACAGGCGCTGTTCTCTAACCCGGACATCCTGCTGCTCGACGAACCAACGAACAACCTGGATATCGACACCATCCGCTGGCTGGAGCAGACGCTGAACGACCGCGACAGCACCATGATCATCATCTCGCACGACCGTCACTTCCTGAACATGGTCTGTACGCACATGGCGGATCTAGACTACGGCGAGCTGCGCGTTTATCCGGGCAACTACGACGAGTACATGACGGCAGCCACCCAGGCGCGCGAGCGTCTGCTGGCAGATAACGCCAAGAAGAAAGCGCAGATTGCGGACCTGCAGTCCTTCGTGAGCCGCTTCAGCGCTAACGCCTCTAAATCCCGTCAGGCAACATCGCGTGCCCGTCAGATCGACAAAATTAAGCTGGAAGAAGTGAAGGCCTCCAGCCGTCAGAACCCGTTCATTCGCTTTGAGCAGGACAAGAAGCTGTTCCGTAACGCGCTGGAAGTTGAGGCGCTTACCAAAGGCTTTGATGAAGGCCCGCTGTTTAAAAACTTCAACCTGCTGCTGGAAGTGGGCGAGAAAATTGCCATTCTGGGCGCCAACGGTGTGGGTAAATCTACCCTGCTGAAAACCCTGGTGGGTGAACTGCAGCCGGACAACGGCACCGTGAAGTGGTCCGAGAACGCGCAGATTGGCTACTACGCGCAGGACCATGAATACGAGTTCGAAAACGATTTGACCGTCTTCGACTGGATGAGCCAGTGGAAGCAGGAAGGTGACGACGAGCAGGCGGTGCGCAGCATTCTGGGGCGTCTGCTGTTTAGCCAGGACGACATCAAAAAGCCCGCCAAAGTGCTCTCCGGTGGTGAAAAAGGCCGCATGCTGTTCGGCAAGCTGATGATGGAAAAACCGAATATCCTGGTGATGGACGAACCGACCAACCACCTGGACATGGAATCGATCGAATCGCTGAACATGGCGCTGGAGATGTATCAGGGCACCCTGATCTTCGTCTCTCACGACCGAGAGTTCGTCAGCTCACTGGCGACCCGCGTGATCGAAATTACGCCAGAGCGCGTGGTGGACTTCACCGGTAACTACGAAGATTACCTGCGCAGCAAAGGTATCGACGGCTAATTTCCCGTCGTCTTTCACGCTGCAGATGCGTTGGCTGCACCTGTTCACCCCGGTCACTTACTTATGTAAGCTCCCGGGGATTCACAGGTTTGCCGCCTTCCTGCAGCGCGAAATACTTAGGGAAAGGCGTCGTGCCTTTATCCCCTCTCCCCGTAGGAGAGGGTTAGGGTGAGGGCATCTGGCCGCACTACACCACCCACTCGCTCCCTTCAACCCCGTTCACCCGCAGCGTACGTTTTTCCCCTACAGGTAATGACACCTTCAGCGCCTTCCACGCCGGACGATAATCCCCGCGCGCGTTGACCTTCAGGTTGATGGTTGCACCATCACACTCCATTTCCCATTCCACCCACAGCGCATTGCCCTTCTGATAGCCCCAGCTTTCACCGTCGTCTTCAAATAGCAGCCCCGTGGTTGTGCCGACGCCTTTAACCGGGAACAGCTTCAGCTCGCGGGTCGTATCTTTTTCAGCACTAACATGCGTGATGCGCTCGCTAAGCGGCAGACCGGCTCCGGCGCGCACCAGCAGCGGCAGTTTTTCCAGCGGCGCGTCGAGAACGATCGACTGGCCGCCGGCGAACCACGCATGGGTGTAAAAATCGTACCAGCCCGTTTCGTTATCTGGCAGCCAGACGCGGCGCTCGCGCTGCCCGGCTTCGACGACGCTGGCCACCAGCAGGTCGCGGCCCAGCAGGAAGTCATCGCACTCTTCGAAGGTCTGCGCGTCGTGCTCGTGGTCGAGGAAGGTCGGACGCAGCATCGGCTCGTCGTCGGCGTGCGCCTGCCAGAGCAGGGTGTAGAGATACGGCAGCAGGCGGTAGCGCAGCTCAATCGCGCCGCGAATGGCAGGCGTGACGCCCGGATACATCCACGGCTCGTTCACCGTATGGTCATCGTTCCACGAGTGAATGGTAAAGCGCGGATGCATCACGCCGTTCTGCACCCAGCGCACGAACAGCTCGGCGTCCGGCTTGTCGCCGGAGAAACCGCCCACGTCGTGACCGACGTTGAATAATCCGGACAGGCTCATGCCCAGCCCCATGCGGATGTTATAGCGCAGGGTGTCCCAGTTAGTGCGGTTGTCGCCGCTCCAGGTCTGAACGTAGCGCTGCATCCCGGCGCAGCCGGAGCGGGAGATGAGATACGGGCGTTTTTCCGGCGCAAAGCGCTGCTGCGCTTCCAGCGAGGCGCGCATCATCAGCAGCGGCATCACCGGGCGAATGTGCTTGATGGCGATCTCCTTGCCGAAGCCAAAGCAGCGGGCTTCACCGTCCCACACTTCATACTCGTTGTTATCGTTCCAGGTGGAGTCGATGCCCATCTCCAGCAGCTGCGTGGTCACGCCGTTCTGCCACCACTGCACCGTCTGCGGGTTGGTGAAGTCGAGGTGCGAGCCTTCGTCATCCCAGAAGCTGGAACGTTCAGGCGCATCGGTTTCTGAATCACGGATGAACAGGCCGCTCTCCGCCACTTCGTTATAGCGGGGATGATCCTGCAGCAGGCACGGCTTGATATTGGCCGCAAGCTTCAATCCCGCGTCGTGGAAGGCCTGGCTCATCGCCTTCGGCTGCGGCACTTTGTCGTAGTTCCAGTTGAAGACGTAGCGCTTGCCGTTGATGGAGGTATAGCCGGACGAGAGCTGGAACGAATCGCACGGAATGGCGTGCTCTTCGCACAGGCGGATGAAGTTCATCAGCTGGTTTTGCGCGTCCGGTGCGTCGGTGTAGTGCATGGTCGAGCCGCTGTAGCCCAGGCTCCACTTCGGCCCAAACAGCGTTTTCCCGGTCAGGCGCACGAAGGCTTTGGTGACGTCCAGCGCGCGCGCGCCGGTAAAGAGGTAGTAATCAATATCGCCCGCTTCCGCCTGCCAGCGGCGATAGGCGGTGTGATAGTTGTCGATCTCGTTGCCCAGATCCAGCCAGCAGCTGCTCAGGTTGTCGTAGAACAGGCCGTAGCTCACGTCATCGCGGCGGGTGAGGGTAAACGGAATGTGCTTATAAAGCGGATCGGTGCTGGCGGCGTTATAGCCCATGGCGTCCAGGTTGCGCATCTCGTAACGTTTGCCGTTGCGCTGCAGATCGCCCGCTTTCTCACCCAGGCCGTAGAAACGCTCGTCCTTGCGACGGCTCAGATAGTGCGCCACGCCGTCGCCGTGGGCGTTCAGCAGGTAGGCGCTGGTCGGGCGATCCTGGACCAGCGGCTGCCATTCGCCCGCATCATTGCGGTAGTGCCACTCCAGCCACAGGGGCTGGTGGACGGTGACGCGCAGCTGCTCGGTTGCCACCGTCACTGCGTCATCCTGCTGCGTCAGGGTCCAGGCCGGGCAGGAGAAACCGCTCAAGTCGTCACGACGACGGCCTTCCCATGGCACGTCTTGTTCCGGCGCGATGCTCCAGGTGCGGTCCAGCGCCAGCTCGCCTTTGCGCTTAATCAGCACGCGGAACAGGTTCTGTTCCAGCACGTACAGGCACAGGCGGTGCTGATTATCGACCAGCAGCTCCAGATGATTTGCAGACTGCTTATCAACGGTCCAGTTTTTCAGGGTTTTCATATGCAATACATCCACTATCAGGCGCGCTTGGCGCGACGTTCAGCAATAAATGCCACCAGGAAGAGAGCGCCAATCAGGTCAAAGAAGCCCATGGCAATAAAGAGCGGGTTGAAGCCGATTTTGTCGGCGGTCACCCCGATTAATAGCGAGAACAGGAAGCTGGCGATCCACGCCGCCGAGCCGCGCATGCCGTTGACGGTCGCCATCTGGCCTTTGTCGAAGGACTCCACCACCAGCGCGCTCAGCATGCAGGAGATAATCTGGTGCCCGAAGCCGCCGATGGAGATCAGCACGATGGTGATATACGGGTCGCGAGTCACGGCCACGACGGCCAGCGAAATCATCAGAAACGCGCCGGTGACGGAGCTTGCCACCACCGAGTTCACGCGGGAGCAGCCGAACCAGCGGGTGTACAGGCGCGTCAGGTAGCCGCTTGCCACGCTGCCGAGGTCGGCGGCCAGGAAGGGCAGCCAGGCAAACATCGCGATCTGCTTCAAATCCATGCCGTGCTCTTTGGCGAGGTACAGGGGTACCCAGAAGCTCAGCACCGCCCAGGCGGGTTCTGCCATAAAGGCCGGGATGGCGATACCGTAGAAACGTTTGTTTTTTGAGACGGTTTTCAGCGCGGTCAGGAAGGGGAGCTTAACAGCAGGCGGTTCGTTATCCTGCTTGATAAACGCCAGCTCGTCGCGGCTCAGGTTCGGGTGCTGTTCCGGGTTGTGGTAGAACGCCCACCAGAGGATCACCCACAGCAGCGCCAGCACGCCGGTAAACATAAACGCGCCCTGCCAGCCGAACGAGGCGTGAGCAAAGTAGATGATAGGCGGGGCCAGCATCGCGCCGATGGAGAAGCCCACGCCTGCCCAGCCGGCGGCAACGGGACGCTCTGATTTCGGGAACCATTCGCCGATGGTTTTGGCATTCGCTGGCGTGGCGGCAGCTTCGGAAGCACCCATAAAGAAGCGCAGAATCGCCAGGTGCAGCCAGCTTCCGGCGCCCGCGTGGAAGATACACATCAGCGCCCAGATCCCGGCGCAGACCATAAAGCCAATCTTCAGGCCGATAACGTCGATCAGCCAGCCGCACAGGGGCTGGAAAATGGTGTAGGCGATCTGAAACGCGCCGACTATCCAGGAGTACTGCTCGGTGGTGATCCCGAGGCTCTCTTTCAGTTCCGGGGCGAGGATCCCCAGTGAGTTACGGGTGATGTAGTTAACGGTGACGCCAAGTAAAAACAGCACCAGCACGTACCAGCGCAAATTCTTAATGACGCGACGGCTTTTGCTTGTCGCAACGGTGTTATTGATGTCCTGACTCATTTTACTCTCCACAAGACGGACGGTAAGGGGACGGAGGTTCAGGTGTCACACAGATTGTTATGCCTTTGATTTCTATCCGCTTAGAATGCTTAAGTTGCTATACAACTAGTATGGAAGCTGTGTGACAAGTTCACCTTAGGGAAGAAAATGAAAGGGCAAAAGTGGATTTTGTGCAAAATTTCTCATAACTGACGTAAACCCTCTGGCATGATGGTCTTTATGTCAGTTATTGCCTGATGAACACGCTATGAAAATTTTTTCATTTCGCAAGTGGAGCCAGATCACAAAATGGACAAAAGGCTAAAAATCACCGAAATCGCCGCCCGTACCCAGCTCTCCATCAGTACGGTTTCCCGTGTGCTGGCAGGCAAAGCGAATACCAGCGAAAAGGCGCGGGCTAAGGTGCTGGCGTGCGCGCGGGAGCTGGGGGTAATGGACGGCATGGCGGCGGGGCGTCTGCTGCTTAACAGCCTGGTGGTTTTTGCCCCTCAGCGTGCCTTCGACGAGCGGTCCGACATCTTTTACTACCGCGTGATCCAGAGCGTGAGCAAAGGGCTTGCCTCGCACGAGGTTCGGCTGCGCTACTGCGCGCTGGAGGAGAACGACAGCGACGCCCAGATTTTTCTGGCACGCATGAACGAGCCGGATACCCAGGCGGCCATTCTGCTCGGTATCGACGATCCGCATATCCACGATCTGGCGGTGGATGTGGGGAAACCCTGCATGCTGATTAACTGCCGGGACCGCCGCATGCGCCTGCCTGCCGTTGCCCCGGATCACCGTGCGATTGGCGAGCGGGCGGCGGAGTACCTGTTCGAGATGGGGCACCGCGAGGTGATGAACGTGCTGTGCCTGCGTCGCTACACCATGGAGCTGCGCCTGGCGGGGATCCGCGACGCGTGGCAGTCCCACAACCTGGCGTTCAAGGACAAGCGCGATCTGCTGGTGGTGCCAAGCTTCAGCGCCAGAGAGACGGAGCAACTGGTGAGCGAGTGGCTTAACCAACAGAAGGGAAAAGACCTGCCGACGGCGTTCCTGGTAGGCGGGGACTTTATGGCGGCAGGCACCATCAGCGCGCTGCAAAATCACGGTCTGCGCGTGCCGCAGGACGTCTCGGTGATGAGCATTGACGGCTTTAATCTGGCGGCGATTCAGGATGTGCCCTTAACGGCGGTGCATGTTCCCCGCGACGAGCTGGGAACGGAAGCGGTGCATATGCTCCAGCAGCGGCTGATGCGCCCGGATGCCCCGGTAGGAACATTGCTGCTGAACGGTACGCTGGCCGTGCGGGAATCGGTACGGCGGATACGTCAGGGGAAACGACGCACCGCCGTGGAGCGGGAAGGGCTGTACGACAGTTAAGCCATGCCCAGCGCGCGCTTACCGTGGATGTTGAGATCGTTCACGGTAAAACGGTCCTGCCAGCTTTTTTCATAATCCTCGCGCGGGAAGTCTCCCGGCGACGCGCCGGTTTCCAGCGCTTCCTTGACCTTTTTCGCATAGGCGAGGTTCTTCTCGCACATTGGCGCGGCGGGGATGTACATCACGTTGCCCCAGCCCTGCTGATTTTCCACCGGCGCGACGGAGTGGATCACGTCGCAGTGCCACCACACGGAATCACCGGCCTCCAGCGCCGGAATGCTGGTCAATGCTTCGACAAGCAGCGGGTGCCACTTCTCGGAAATCGGCAGCACGCGCCCCGGCGCCACGCCGCAGAGTTCGTCTTCCGGCACGTCGTCCAGCAGAGGACGCAGCAGAATGTAGGCCATTGCTTCCGGGATCGGCACCACGTGCAGCAGCCCCTGGCCGGGGATCATGTCCGACAGCGCCGTCCAGCCCTGGAAGGTGCGGAACACCGAGCACTTGGTGGTGTTATCCACGGTGTATTCTTCCACTTCGGTACGGTGCGCGGCGTTCCACGGATCGTATTTCTCGACGTTGCCGTCAAACACGCGGGCAAACACCTGCTGGTAAGCCGGCAGCAGCCAGCGCTCCAGCGCGCCGGAATCGGTATGCGCCCCCAGCCCTTTGGAGGTGGTTCCCGGCGGACGGCGGCGAATGCGGTCCGGATAAATCACGCTGACGTCAGGGTTAAACCACTGCTTGCCGTTGCTCTCGAATGTCCATAAACGGTTCAGGAACGACTGCACCTGCGCCATCTCTTCACTCTGGCGCGCCTGCATTTGCGCCTGGGACCAGTAGATCGGGTAAATCTCCGGACGGGAGGCGGTTAAGGTGCCGAAAAAGTTGTCGCCCGGCCCTTTGTATACCTCGTCAAACTTGTTCAGATCGAGGTAGTCGAGCATCGACCGATCCCACGCCAGCGCCTGCTCGCGGGGGAAATGACCTTTAATCACCGCGCAGCCGCGGCGCTTAACGGCCTCGCGCTGAGCGTCGGTAATCGTGCCGTTTTTCACATCTGCAAACGGAATCACCGGCCAGACGGATTCGCCTTTATTTTTCAGGGCGTTGATCTCCGCCACGCGGGTGGCGATTTTATCGCTGAGCTTGTCGAACACCGCCTGCACGTCGCCGATCTGCGCGCGTAACTCACGTTTTAACTGACGGATTGCCGCTTTGTGGTCCGCTGGCAAGGTTTCACTGGTAAAGGTCATAACTGCCTCGCATCTTTCATTCGAAAGTAAAAATGTCTACAAGTGATACTTTAAGTTAAAAATAAGTTAATGCAAGTTTAAAAACTTGACGCGAGCCACAGGTCGGAAAAAGAGTGAGAGGCCGGAGCGGGGCTCCGGCGAGGAAAGGATCAGACGTCGAAAGGAGAGTGGTTGTCGAGCACGGCCTGAATGACGTTCAGCGCGCCCTGATGGTTGTTATCGTCGGTGCTGTAGCGGCTAATGTCTTTAATGCTCTGCGCCGCGTTGCCCATCGCAAAAGAGTATTTCACCAGCTTCAGCATCTCGGCATCGTTGCCGCTGTCGCCAATGCCGACGCACTCCTGCGGGGAGATTTTCCAGCGTTTCAGCAGGCGGCTAATGCCGTTGGCTTTGTGCAGGCCGGGGATAATCAAATCGACAAAACCGAAACCGCTGGTGACCGGCTTCATGATGCCGTCCAGGGAGACGTGCAGTTTATCGACAAGGTTCGGGATATCGCTGTCCGGCAGGTTCAGGGAGAACTTAAACAGCACGTCGTCGATTTCGCGGTAATCGCTGATGCGTTTTAAGCGGTGATAGTGCTTTGACATCAGCGCCACGAAGGCGTCCGGGGCTTTGTCGCTGACGTAGGCGCTCTCCAGACCGCAGGCTACAAAGTTCAGCCCTTCGTCTTTCAGCAGTTCGCCAATAACGATCTGCGACTCATGGCGGGTCAGCTCGCCGTGGAAAACCTGTTCGCCGTGGTCAAACACCAGCGCGCCGTTCTCCGCCACGAAGGAGATCTGCTCTTTCAGCTCGGGGAAGAAGGAGATGAGCTGGTAATACTGGTTGCCGCTGGCGACAACAAATTCAATATCGCGGGATTTAAGCTGTTCAAACTGTGCCTGGAAGCGGTCACGATCGTACTGCTTGGCATCATCAAGGAAAGTTCCGTCCATATCGGTGACGATAACTTTAACGGTCATACTGTGCTCCTGGGTCACTGCGTTTTGAAACATTCTAATAACAAGGTGACGGGGAGCACAAATTTAATTTCGAATGAAAGTCAGAATGCCCGGTAAGCGCAGCGCCACCGGGCGTTTTCTTACAGCGTATGCTCAGTACGGGCGATAATATCGTCCTGCGCATCCGGCGACAGGGCGGTGAAGAACGCCGAGTAACCCGCAACGCGTACCACCAGGTCACGATACTGGTCAGGGTGTTTCTTCGCTTCCAGCAGCGTTTCGCGCGAAACGATGTTGTACTGAATATGCCAGCCCTTGTGCACCTCGAAGAAGGTACGCAGCAGTACCATCAGCTTCTGGCGATCGCTGTCGTTTTCCAGCGTCGACGGGTTCAGCTTCTGGTTAAGCAGCACGCCGCCCAGGATCGCCTCGGTAGGCAGTTTACCCACGGAACCGATGACCGCCGTTGGACCAAGGTGGTCGGTACCGGAAGCCGGGCTGGCCCCTTCCGCCAGTGGGGTATGCGCCTTACGTCCGTCCGGCGTCGCCATCGTCGCCGCGCCGAACGGCACGTTAGCGGAGATAGACGACGTGCCCGCGTAGTAGTTACCGCCAATCGGGCCGCGGCCGTAGCGCGGGTTGTGGTACTGCCTCAGCTCCTCAATGTAGGTCTGATAGGCTCGGGTCAGCAGCATGTCCACGCTGTCGTCGTCGTTGCCGTACTTCGGCGCGCCGTTGATCAGGCGCTGGCGCAGCTGCTCGTGGGTCAGCCCGTCGAAGTCATCTGCCAGCGCCGCCGCCAGCTGCTGCTGACCGATAGCGCCCTGCTCAAAGACCAGCTTCTTCACCGCCGCCAGGCTGTTGCCGAGGTTGGCGATACCCACCTGCAGGCCGGAGACCCAGTCATATTTCGCGCCGCCCTGCTTAATGCTTTTCGCGCGTTCGATGCAGTCGTCCACCAGCGCCGAGCAGAGAATGTCGTGGACGTTCTCTTCCAGCATGGTATCCACCACGTACTCGATCTCGATGGATTTGCGGGTGTAGTAGCGGATCTGGGTATCCCACGCTGCCATCACCTCCTCGAAATTGTCGAAGTTGCCGGCTGAGAGCGCTTTTTCCTGCGGCAGGAACACCTTGCCGCTGGTGGCGTCGCGGCCGCCTTCCAGCGCCGCCAGCATGACGCGGGCGAAGTTGATAAAGCTCATGCCGGTGCAGCGGTAGCCCCACTTGCCGCCTACCGCGGTTTCGATACAGCCGATGGCCGCGTAGTCATACGCATCGTCGCGCTCCACGCCAAGCTTGATAAATTCCGGGATCACAATTTCATCGTTGTTAAATGCCGGCATCCCGAAGCCGCAGCGGATCACCTGCACGCAGGCGTCGAGGAAGTCGTTGCTCATGCCCGCGTGATAGCGCACGCTCAGGTTCGGCTGGGTGGAGCGCAGGCGACCGCAGGATTCCAGAATCGCGTAGGAGAGCGGGTTCACCGCGTCCATCGGCTCGCCGTTGACCAGCTTCTGACCACCAATGGTGACGTTCTGGTACAGCGGGCTGCCGGCAGAGGCTTTGGAGTGCGAGCCGGAGCGGATTTTATTCACTTCCAGCAGCTTCAGCCAGCAGCTGTGCAGCAGCTCGATGGCGTGCTCGCGGTCCAGACTCTGGTCCAGCTCCACGTCGCGGCGGTAGTACGGATAGAGATACTGGTCCATACGCGCGAAGGAAACGGAGTGGCCGTTGGACTCAATCTGCAGGATCAGCTGAATGAAGTAGCACAGCTGCAGCGCCTGCCAGAAGGTTTTTGGCGGCTCGTGGGCAATCACGTCGCAGTTTTCCGCCATCGCCAGCAGCTCGTCGCGGCGGCTTTCGCGGGTTTCCGTAGACGCCATCTCACGCGCCAGGTCGGCGAAGCGTTTGATGTGCAGGCTGACGGCTTCCAGCACGATATCAATTGCCTTCAGGAACTGATCGCCGCGCAGGTCTTCCAGCACCGTCAGGTTGATGCGCGAGCGGCGCTCGTCCACTTTGGCGCGCAGGCCGTCGAGACCTTTCTCCAGCACCAGCGGGAAGTTTACCGCCAGGTGCGCGTCGCCGGAGGTCATGTTGCCTTCGGCTTTGATGATGCCGGTTTCCAGCAGGCCTTTCTGCTCGTCGGTGAACATGCCGTAGCAGCGATCCTGCACCGTCTGGCCGCGCCACCACGGGCAGATTTCATGCAGCACACGCTTGTTTTCTTCACTCACCGCGAAGCCCGCACCCGGACGGTCCGCCAGATCGTCAATCTCTTTCTCAATCCAGGAGACGGTATATTCCGGGAAGATCGGCGCGGCGCGCACTTCGCTTGCCTGGTTGCCGATAATCAGCTCGTCGTGCTTGATCCAGATGGTGCGTTCCGCCAGGTGATGTGCCAGTGCCAGGGCGCGACGCACCGGGATCGGCTTGTCCATGTGCTGCTGGTACATTTCGGTGTAATGCTGCGCGCGCTCGGTACAGACCGGCGGCTTGACGATATGCACCAGCGCCATTTTATGCGCTTTAATACGTTCGCTGAGGGTGTTGAGATTCAGGGTGGTCATAGGTTTATCCTCGTAAGGTCGCGGTTAACCCTTTCTGGCAGGCGTACTGCTGCGCGAAATCCAGCAGGGTAGGGTTATCCAGCGGTTTGTCAGGGGCAGAGTAAGGTTGGCTGAGCAGGGTGTATTTGTTCATGCCCAGCGTGTGATACGGCAAAAAATGAATATCATCGACGCCGAGTTCGTCGGCGGCGAAGTTGGTAATGGCTGTGATGGACGCTTCATCGGCGTTAAAGCCCTGGATCAGCGGCACGCGGATGGTGATCTTTTTCCCGGCAGCGGCGAGGCGCTTCAGGTTGTCCAGGATCCGTTTGGCCGAACCGTCGGTCCACTGTTTGAACACCGCTCCATCGACGTGCTTAAGGTCGGCAAGGAACAGATCGACGTACGGTAATGACGGCTCGATATAGTGCCACGGCACGTGAAGGCAGGTTTCGACGGCGGTGTGGATACCCTGTTCGTGGCTGGCCTTGAACAGGGCGTGCGCCAGCTCCGGGTTCATAAACGGCTCGCCGCCGGAGAGGGTGATCCCGCCGCCGCTGCGGTCATAAAAAGGTTTGTCGCGCAGCACGGTGGCCATGATCTCGTCCACCTGCTTCTCTTCACCGCAGACGGTAAGCGCCTGCGTTGGACAGCAGTCGGTGAGGGCGTTAAGCGTCTCTTCACTCAGCTTTTCGCGGTGGATGACCAGGCCATTGAGCGCGCGTTCGATACAGCCCGGTGCCGCCAGCTGACACAGGTCGCAGCCTTCCAGACACAGGCGCGCGTCAAACAGCACGTCCCGGCTGCGCGAGCGGCTTTCCGGGTTCTGACACCAGCGACAGCCCAGCGAGCAGCCTTTCAGGAACACCACGGTTCGAATACCGGGGCCGTCGTGGGTGGAATAACGCTGAATATTGAAGATCATATTTTTGCCCTCAAGTTGCATATGAAGATTAAATGACTTTCGAATGAAAGTTATCTTGATTCAGGTCAACTCTTGAGCAGGTTTTATCGTGATAGGGTAAGTGCAGGCTAATTTTTGAGGGTGACATCATGGAACTTTATCTCGACACATCTGACGTTGCGGCAGTCAAAAAGCTGGCGAGTATCTTCCCGCTGGCGGGCGTGACCACCAACCCAAGCATTGTGGCGGCAGGAAAAACGCCGCTAGATGAGCTGCTGCCCGCGCTGCACGACGCGTTGGGCGGTAAGGGCCGTCTGTTTGCGCAGATAATGGCAACCACCGCCGAAGGAATGGTGGAAGACGCGCGCAAGCTGCGCGCTATCATTAACGACCTGGTGGTGAAGGTGCCGGTGACCGCGGAAGGGCTGGCGGCCATTAAGATGCTGAAAGCGGAAGGGATCCCGACGCTGGGCACGGCGGTGTATGGCGCCGCGCAGGGGATGCTGTCCGCCCTGGCCGGAGCAGAGTATGTGGCCCCTTACGTTAACCGCGTGGACGCGCAGGGCGGGGACGGGATTCAGACCGTAATTGAACTGCAGCAGCTGTTGGCGCTGCACGCGCCGCAGTCAAAGGTGCTGGCCGCGAGCTTTAAAACCCCGCGTCAGGCGCTGGACTGCCTGCTGGCAGGGTGCGAGTCCATCACGCTGCCGCTGGACGTCGCGCAGCAGTTTATTACTTCCCCTGCGGTGGATGCGGCGATCGTGAAGTTTGAGCAGGACTGGCAGGGAGCGTTTGGACGGACGTCTATCTGACGGGTGCGGCCTGATGCCCTCACCCCAACCCTCTCCCACAGGGAGAGGGAGCAAACACTAAAACGGCAACCTGAAGGTTGCCGTTTGCTTTAACCTCCGCAAACCTCACACCCCGGATTGCGTATCAGCTTCATCTCGCGGAACTGGCAGGTCATCGCGTCATACATCACGATTTTCCCCGCGGCAGGCGTGCCGTAGTGTGCCAGCACTTTGATCGCTTCCATTGCCTGCAATGAGCCAATCACGCCGACCAACGGCGCCATCACGCCCGCCTCGACGCAGGTCAGCGCATTCTCGCCAAACAGACGGCTCAGGCAGCGGTAGCAGGGTTCACCCTCCGCGTACGTGAAGACGCTGATTTGCCCCTCCATGCGGATTGCCGCGCCGGAGACCAGTGGGGTTTTGTGGGCAAAACAGCCCGCGTTCAGCTGGTTACGGACGGCGACGTTATCGGTGCAGTCGAGCACCAGATCGTGCTGCGCAATCTGCGCGAACAGCGCGTCGTCATCCAGCATCGCGTCAATCAGGGTGAACTGAACGTTGGGGTTGATGCGCGCCAGCGCCGTGCGGGCAGAGCCCACTTTCGGCTGGCCAACCGTCGCGTCGCTGTGCAGCGTCTGGCGCTGCAGGTTGGACACCGAGACGGTATCGAAATCCAACAGCGTCATCCTGCCCACGCCCGCTGCCGCAAGATACTGCGCGGCGGCGCAGCCCAGCCCGCCGAGACCGACGACCAGCACATTGGCTGCCTTAAGCGCTTCCTGGCCCTCGAAGTCAAACCCGCGCAGCACGATCTGGCGGTTGTAGCGCATCATCTCCTGGTCGCTCAGCTCCACCGTCATGTCAGCCTCCGAACAGGTGGTTAAAGCGCTCAACCTCAACCCATTCGCCGGCTTCCACGTTGCCGCGCTCGCGCTCCAGCACGATGAAGCAGTTACCCAGACTGAAGGAGCTGAAAATGTGCGAGCCCTGATGTCCGGTGGTGCTCACTTCGAGCTCACCGTCCGCGCCGCGTGCCAGAATGCCGCGCTGGAAATCGAGACGACCCGGCGATTTTTTCAGCCGCGTAGCGGCACGCACGCGCAGGCGTTCCGGCAGCGGGCTGGCTTTGTTGCCGGAAAGCTTCGCCAGCAGCGGGATCGCCAGCTGGTAGAAGGTGAGTGCCGCAGAGACCGGGTTACCCGGCAGGCCGCAGAACCAGCTGTGCGGAAGCTTGCCAAACGCGAACGGTTTGCCCGGCTTAATCGCCAGCTTCCAGAAGGCGATTTCGCCCAGCTCTTCAAGAAGGGTTTTGGTGTAATCCGCTTCGCCCACGGAGACGCCGCCGGAGCTGATGACCACGTCGGAGGATTTGTCCGCCTCGATAAACGCCGCGCGCAGTTTTTCCGGGTCGTCTGGAATGATGCCGAGGTTAATCACCTCGCAGCCCAACTGCTCCAGCATCAGGTGTACCGCCAGGCGGTTGGTGTCATAAATCTGGCCGTCCTGCAGCGGCTGGCCCGGAAGCTGCAGCTCGTCGCCGGTGGAGAAGACCGCTACGCGCACCTTGCGGACAACGTCAACTTCCGCGATGCCGAGCGACGCCAGCACCGGCAGTTCACCTACCGTCAATTTCTGCCCGGCGGCAAAAACGGTCGCGCCGAGGGTGATGTCTTCGCCCGTGCGGCGGATGTTCTGGCCCGCTTTAACGTTCGCGGTAAAACGCACCCCGTCGTCGGTCTGCTCGGTCTCTTCCTGCATCACCACGGCGTCGCAGCCCTGCGGAACCGGCGCGCCAGTCATGATGCGCACGCAGGTGCCCGCAGGCCATTCGCCGACAAACGGCTGGCCCGCAAAGGCTTTACCCGCCACCGGCAGGGCGTTACCCGTCTGGAGATCCGCCAGGCGTACCGCGTAACCGTCCATCGCGGAGTTATCGAACCCCGGCACGTTCATCGGCGAGACGATATCGCGCGCGGCAATACGACCAAAACAGCGCACAAGCGGCAGCGTCTCAACGTCATGCAGCGGAGAAATACGGTCAAGCATCTGCGAGAGTGCCGTCTCAAGCGGCATCAGTCCGGCGGTAAAATCCATGGTGGGCTCCTGCGGAGTAACAACGAAAGCGCCCATTATGGCAGAAAAGTGCGGCTAACTGTATGACCCGATGGGTGTACGCTTTACATCACTGTTGCGTCTTTCTATATTCAAAAATCATCTGAAGTTTCATCGACGATAATGATATTTATAGAAAAAGCCGCGAATCAGGCTAACGGGTGATGCGAATGGTTAATGCGGTAATCGCAATTCATGGCGGCGCAGGGGCAATCACCCGTGCACAGCTCAGTCCCGAGCAGGAAAAGCGCTACATTGACGCGCTGTACGCCATTGTGGAAACGGGCCAGAAAATGCTGGAAGCGGGCGAGAGCGCGCTGGATGTGGTCACCGAGGCGGTGCGCCTGCTGGAAGAGTGTCCGCTCTTTAATGCCGGAATAGGTTCGGTCTTTACCCGGGATGAAACCCACGAGCTGGACGCCTGCGTGATGGACGGCGTCACCCTGAAGGCGGGCGCCGTGGCGGGCGTGAGCCATCTGCGAAACCCGGTGCTGGCGGCGCGTCTGGTGATGGAGGAGAGCCCGCACGTTCTGCTGGCGGGCGCTGGGGCGGAAAAATTTGCCTTTGAGCACGGAATGGAACCGGTATCGCCGGATCTGTTTTCCACGGAAGAACGCTATCAGCAGCTGCTGGAAGCCCGTACGGCGGGCATAACGCAGCTTGACCATACTGCGCCGCTGGATGAAACCACCAAAATGGGCACGGTCGGCGCGGTGGCGCTCGATAAAGCCGGTAACCTCGCGGCGGCGACGTCAACGGGCGGCATGACCAACAAGCTGCCGGGACGCGTCGGCGACAGCCCGCTGCCCGGCGCGGGCTGCTATGCCAATAACGCCACGGCAGCGGTGTCGTGTACCGGCACCGGGGAAGTGTTTATTCGCGCCCTCGCGGCCTACGACATCACCGCGCTGATGGATTACGGCGGTTTAAGCCTGAGCGAGGCCTGCGAGCGCGTGGTGATGGAAAAATTACCTGCCCTGGGCGGCGTCGGCGGGCTGATTGCGGTCGATCGTGAGGGCAACGTGGCCCTGCCGTTCAACAGCGAAGGCATGTACCGCGCCTGGGGTTATGCCGGTGATGAGCCGAGCACGGGCATCTATCGTGAATAAGGGGGCAGCGCGTGCCGCACACTGAAGAACTGGACAACCGCGAGGTGCTGGCTGTCCATCAGCTGAATATTGCGTTTCAGGAAGAGCGGCAGTTCATCCCCGCAGTACAGAATTTATCGTTCTCGCTCAGGCGCGGCGAGACGCTGGCGATTGTTGGCGAGTCCGGCTCCGGTAAATCGGTCACCGCGCTGGCGCTGATGCGCCTGCTGGAACAGACGGGCGGGCAAATCAGCAGCGAGAAAATGCTCCTGCGCCGCCGTAACCGTCAGGTCATCGATTTAAACGAGCTGAGCGGCGCGCAGATGCAGGGCGTGCGCGGGGCGGATATCGCGATGATATTCCAGGAGCCGATGACCTCCCTGAACCCGGTGTTCCCGGTCGGGGAACAAATTGCCGAGTCCATCCGGCTGCATCAGGGGCTGAGCGGCGATGAGGCGCTTAAAGAGGCCCGACGGATGCTGGAGCTGGTGCGCATTCCGGAGGCGCAGGCCATTCTGGGGCGCTACCCGCATCAGCTTTCCGGCGGCATGCGCCAGCGGGTGATGATTGCCATGGCGCTCTCCTGCCGTCCGGCGGTGCTGATCGCCGATGAACCGACGACGGCGCTGGACGTGACGATTCAGGCGCAGATCCTGCAGCTCATCAAAGTGCTGCAGCAGGAGATGGAGATGGGGGTGATTTTCATCACCCACGATATGGGCGTGGTGGCTGACATCGCCGATCGGGTGCTGGTAATGCACAAGGGCAATGCTGTGGAAACCGGTGCGGTCGAGCAGATTTTCCATGCCCCCGAGCATCCTTACACCAAAGCGCTGCTGGCGGCGGTGCCGCGGCTTGGGGCAATGAACGGCAGCGATTTGCCGCGCCGTTTTCCGCTGATTTCCCTGGAGGCGACAGCGCCGCAGGAGGATGAAGGCGAGCAGGACACCGTGGTGTCGGGCAAACCGATACTCGAAGTGCGCAATCTGGTGACCCGCTTTCCGCTGCGCAGCGGAATTTTCAACCGCCTGAAGCGCGAAGTGCATGCAGTGGAAAACGTCAGTTTCGATCTCTGGCCGGGTGAAACGCTGGCGCTGGTAGGAGAGTCCGGCTGTGGGAAATCCACCACCGGGCGGGCGCTGCTCAGGCTTGTGGAGACCCAGGAGGGGACGATAACCTTTAACGGTGAACGTATCGACACCCTGCCAGATAATAAATTACAGGCGGTACGGCGAGATATTCAGTTTATCTTCCAGGATCCGTATGCCTCTCTCGACCCGCGCCATACGGTAGGGTACTCAATTATGGAGCCGCTGCGGGTGCATAACCTGCTCGACGGCGAGGCGGCGCAGCGTCGCGTGGCCTGGCTGCTGGAGCGCGTTGGCCTGAAGCCGGAACACGCCTGGCGTTATCCGCACGAGTTTTCCGGCGGGCAGCGGCAGCGTATCTGCATCGCCCGCGCGCTGGCGCTGAACCCGAAGGTGGTGATTGCGGATGAGTCCGTCTCGGCGCTGGATGTCTCGATCCGGGCGCAAATTATCAACTTACTGCTGGATTTACAGCGGGATATGGGGATTGCCTTCCTGTTTATCTCGCACGATATGGCGGTGGTAGAGCGTATCAGCCACCGCGTGGCGGTGATGTTTATGGGGCAGATCGTGGAGATTGGCCCGCGAAGGGCGGTGTTTGAGAACCCGCAGCACCCCTACACCCGCAAGCTTATTGCGGCGGTGCCGGTTGCCGATCCCGCGCACCGCCACGGCCAGCGCGTGCTGCTGCAGGATGAGATGCCGAGCAACATTCGTAAACGGGGCGAAGCCGTGGAGCGCGTCACGCTGCGTGAGGTTGGTCCGGGCCACTTCGTGGCTCCGCCGCGCCAGGACAATGCCTTCTCACGTTTATAACTTACAACAGGCAGGAGAACACAATGGTTACATTTGTAGCGCGTAGATGGTTGTTAGCCGCGAGCGTGACGGCAGCCCTGGCCGCTGCCCCCGCGTTCGCCGCCAAAGACGTGGTGGTTGCCGTAGGCTCCAATTTCACCACGCTCGATCCGTACGACGCCAACGACACGCTCTCCCAGGCGGTGGCGAAATCGTTCTATCAGGGGCTTTTTGGTCTCGACAGAGAGATGAAGCTGAAAAATGTGCTGGCGGAGGGGTACACCGTATCCGACGACGGGCTGGTCTATACCATCAAGCTCCGTTCCGGCGTGAAGTTCCAGGACGGGACTGATTTCAATGCGGAGGCGGTAAAGGTCAACCTCGACCGTGCCAGCAATCCTCAAAACAGCCTGAAGCGCTATAACCTGTATAAAAATATCGCCAGCACCGAGGTAGTCGACCCGGCAACGGTAAAAATCACCCTGAAAGAGCCATTCTCCGCGTTTATCAATATTCTGGCGCATCCGGCGACGGCGATGATCTCGCCCGCCGCGCTGAAAAAGTACGGTAAAGAGATCGGCTTCCACCCGGTGGGAACCGGTCCGTACGAGCTGCTCACCTGGAACCAGACCGATTTTGTGAAGGTGAAAAAATTCGCGGGATACTGGCAGCAGGGTCTGCCGAAGCTGGACACCATCACCTGGCGTCCGGTGGTGGATAACAACTCCCGCGCGGCAATGCTGCAAACCGGCGAGGCGCAGTTTGCCTTCCCCATCCCGTATGAGCAGGCCGCCATTCTGCAGAAAAACAGCAAGCTGGAGCTGGTTGCCAGCCCGTCTATCATGCAGCGCTACATCAGCATGAACGTCACGCAGAAGCCCTTTGATAACCCGAAGGTGCGTGAAGCCATCAACTATGCCATTAACCGTCAGGCGCTGGTGAAGGTCGCTTTTGCGGGTTATGCCACCCCGGCCACCGGCGTGCTGCCGCCGTCTATCGCGTATGCGCAAAGCTATCAGCCGTGGCCGTACGATCCGGCTAAAGCGCGCGAGCTGCTGAAAGAGGCGGGTTTCCCGAACGGCTTCAGCACCACGCTGTGGTCGTCGCATAACCACAGTACCGCGCAGAAGGTGCTGCAGTTTACCCAGCAGCAGCTGGCGCAGGTGGGGATTAAGGCGCAGGTCACCGCGATGGATGCCGGGCAGCGTGCGGCAGAAGTGGAGGGGAAAGGGCAGAAAGAGAGCGGCGTGCGGATGTTCTACACCGGCTGGACGGCCTCGACCGGTGAAGCCGACTGGGCGCTGTCGCCGCTGTTCGCCTCGCAGAACTGGCCGCCAACCCTGTTCAACACCGCGTTTTACAGCAATCCGCAGGTGGACAAAGACCTGGCCGATGCCCTGAAAACCACCAAACCGGAAGAGAAAGCCCGCCTCTACAAGGACGCGCAGGACATTATCTGGAAAGAGTCGCCGTGGGTACCGCTGGTGGTGGAGAAACTGGTCTCAGCCCATAACAAAGCGCTGACCGGGTTCTACATCATGCCGGACACCGGCTTTAGCTTTGACGATGCGGATTTAAAATAAACCTCATGCTGAATTATGTTTGTAAACGTCTGCTGGGGCTTATCCCGACGCTGCTGATAGTGGCGGTGCTGGTGTTTTTGTTTGTCCACATGCTGCCGGGCGATCCGGCGCGTCTGGTAGCCGGGCCCGAAGCGGATGCCACCGTCATTGAGCTGGTGCGTAAACAGCTGGGCCTCGACCAGCCGCTGTATATGCAGTTTCTGCACTATATGTGCAACGTTCTGCAGGGCGACTTTGGTATCTCGATGGTGTCGAGGCGTCCGGTGTCGGAGGAGATTGCCAGCCGCTTTATGCCCACGTTCTGGCTAACGATTGCCAGCATGAGTTGGGCGGTGGTGTTCGGACTTGGCCCCGGGATTGTGGCGGCCGTCTGGCGTAACCGTTGGCCGGACAAGCTCGGCATGGCGCTGGCGGTGACCGGCATCTCCTTCCCGGCATTCGCGCTGGGGATGCTGCTGATGCAAATCTTCTCCGTTGAACTGGGCTGGCTGCCGACCGTCGGGGCCGATACCTGGAAGCATTATATTCTGCCCTCCATGACGCTGGGCGCTGCCGTGTCGGCGGTGATGGCCCGCTTTACCCGCGCCTCGTTCGTGGACGTGCTGAGCGAAGATTATATTCGCACCGCGCGGGCGAAAGGAGTCAGCGAGAAGTGGGTCATTCTCAAGCACGGGTTCCGCAATGCGATGATCCCGGTGGTGACGATGATGGGGCTGCAGTTTGGTTTCCTGCTGGGTGGCTCTATCGTCGTGGAAAAGGTCTTCAACTGGCCGGGGCTGGGGCGTCTGCTGGTCGATTCCGTCGAGATGCGCGACTACCCGGTGATTCAGGCAGAAGTCCTGCTTTTCTCGCTGGAGTTTATTCTTATCAACTTAGTGGTGGACGTGCTCTACGCCGCCATTAACCCGGCCATCAGGTATAAGTAAGATGCGATTGTTGAACTGGCGGCGTCAGGCCGTTTTGAACGCGATGCCGGGGCTGAAACCGGAGCATGTCCGCACCCCGTGGTCCGAATTCTGGCGACGTTTTCGCCGTCAGCCGGTCGCAATGGCGGCGGGGCTGTTCGTGCTGGTGCTAATTGCCGTGGCGATCGTTGCGCCGTGGGTAGCGCCGTTTGATGCGGAAAACTACTTTGACTACGACCGCCTGAACGACGGCCCCTCAATGCTGCACTGGTTCGGCGTGGACTCGCTTGGCCGCGATATCTTCAGCCGCGTGCTGGTGGGGGCGCAAATTTCTCTCGCCGCCGGGGTAGTCGCGGTGCTGATCGGCGCGGCTATCGGTACCGTGCTGGGGCTCGTCGCCGGGTATTATGAAGGCTGGTGGGACCGCATCATCATGCGCATCTGCGACGTGCTGTTTGCTTTCCCCGGCATTCTGCTGGCGATTGCCGTGGTGGCGATCATGGGCAGCGGCATGGCCAACGTTATTATCGCGGTGGCGGTCTTTTCGATTCCGGCCTTTGCCCGCCTGGTGCGCGGCAACACGCTGGTGCTGAAGCAGCAGACGTTTATTGAATCCGCCCGCAGCATGGGGGCCAGCGATACCACCATTCTGTTCAGCCATATTCTGCCCGGAACGGTGTCGTCCATCGTGGTCTATTTTACCATGCGTATCGGCGTGTCGATTATCTCGGCGGCCAGCCTGTCGTTTCTGGGGTTAGGGGCACAGCCGCCGACGCCGGAGTGGGGCGCAATGCTGAACGAGGCGAGGGCCGATATGGTGATTGCGCCACACGTGGCGATCTTCCCGAGCCTGGCGATTTTCCTGACCGTGCTGGCGTTTAACCTGCTGGGGGATGGACTGCGCGACGCGCTGGATCCGAGGATAAAGGGGTAGTGCAGTGAAATGTGCCGGGTGGCGGCTACGCCTTACCCGGCCTGTAAAAGATGTGCAGTGAGATTAAACCCGGCTACCCCACAGGTCATACTCATCCGCGTTTTCAACCTTCACGCGAATAATATCACCCGGCTTAACGTTGGTTTCGCCGTTCAGGTACACCGCGCCGTCGATTTCAGGGGCGTCCGCCATGCTGCGGCCAATCGCGCCTTCTTCGTCCACTTCGTCGATGATAACCATGATCTCACGGCCCACTTTTTCCTGCAGACGTTCAGCAGAAATCTGCTGCTGCAGCTGCATGAAGCGGTTCCAGCGCTCTTCCTTAACCTCTTCCGGCACCTGATCCGCCAGCTCGTTGGCGGTTGCGCCTTCCACCGGGCTGTACTTGAAGCAGCCGACACGGTCCAGGCGCGCTTCTTTCAGGAAGTCGAGCAGCATCTGGAAGTCTTCTTCGGTTTCACCCGGGAAGCCGACGATAAAGGTGGAGCGCAGGGTCAGGTCCGGGCAGATCTCACGCCATTGTTTGATGCGCGCCAGCTGGCGGTCAACGGAGCCAGGACGCTTCATCAGCTTCAGGATACGCGGGCTGGCGTGCTGCAGCGGGATGTCCAGGTATGGCAAGATTTTGCCTTCCGCCATCAGCGGGATGACGTCGTCAACGTGCGGGTACGGGTAGACGTAGTGCAGGCGCGTCCAGATACCGAGTTTGGACAGCTGCTCGCACAGGCCCACCATGCTGGTTTTCACCGGCTCGCCGTTGTGGAAACCGGAGCGGTGTTTGACGTCCACGCCATAAGCTGAGGTGTCCTGGGAGATGACCAGCAGCTCCTTCACACCCGCGTCGGCCAGACGTTTCGCTTCCGCCAGCACTTCGCCAATCGGACGGCTCACCAGATCGCCACGCATGGACGGGATGATGCAGAAGGTGCAGCGATGGTTGCAGCCTTCAGAAATTTTCAGGTAGGCGTAGTGACGCGGCGTCAGCTTCACGCCCTGTTCCGGCACCAGGCTCAGGAACGGGTTGTGCTTTGGTTTTGGCACGTAGTGATGAACATGTTCCAGCACCTGCTCGTAGCTGTGCGGGCCGGTGATCTCCAGCACCTTCGGGTGCACTTCGCGGATTTGGTCCACTTTCGCGCCCAGGCAGCCGGTAACAATCACTTTGCCGTTTTCGGTCAGCGCTTCACCGATGGCTTCCAGTGACTCCTGCACCGCGCTGTCGATAAAGCCGCAGGTGTTAACGATCACCATATCGGCGTTGTCGTAGCTTGGCACCACGTCATAGCCCTCGGTGCGCAGTTCGGTCAGGATGCGTTCTGAATCCACCAGGTTTTTCGGGCAGCCCAGGGAGACGAAGCCGATTTTCGGCTGGTGCGTAACATTGCTCATAGGTTAAAAATTCATCAATTATGGAGTTATCAGGGCGGGATTTTACAGCGTATCGCGGGGGATTTATACACTCTTTGCAAGGCGGATGCGCCAGGCCGAGGTTGTAACATTGTAAATAATGTTAATCAGTTAAGAATAATTGATCTCAGGCATTAAACTGTACAAAAAATGACCTTATTCTGAATGTGCAACATGGCTGACAGAGGAGGAATAGCATGTCCGTTGACAGACTGAAACGCGATCTGCTTAACAAGCTGATCAACGCCCGAATCGACCTGGCCGCCTATCTGCAGCTCAGGAAGGCAAAGGGCTATATGTCAGTCAGCGAAAGCGAACATCTGCGTGATAATCTGTTTGAACTGTGTAATTTCATGCGTGAAAAAGCACCGACCCTGAAGGCGGAATACGATGAAAGCGAGCTGATGGCGCTGCGTCGCGCCGCTGAGGTGCTCTCCATTGCAGGGGTATGTTTGATGAACGGACGCCACGACTGCCCGAATTTTATCGCTGTTAACGCGGAGAAGCTTGAAAACTGCCTGACAACGCTCTCTCTTTGCATCATGTGTCTTAACAAGCACGAGACGCTTGCACAGCACTGAGTTCGGGGGGAGACAACTCCCCCCATCTGATTAAGCTTTTGTAAAAGTGGTAACGCGCCCGGAGGTAATGGCTAATCTTTATGCCATATGCCGAAAAAGGAGCGCTTTATGCCTCGATCCTCGTTGATTTTCCTGCCTGCATTGTTTATTCCGTTTTCGCTTCTTGCTGCGCCAGAGGCGGTAAAGGTTGAGGTGCTGCAAAACCGACTCGATCGCCCCTGGTCGATGGCGTTCCTGCCGGGTAATGACGGTTTACTGGTCACTCTTAAGGGCGGGCAGCTCAAGCGCTGGCAGGCCGGGAAAGGACTTTCCGATCCCATTGTCGGCGTGCCGAAGGTGTGGGCGAACGGCCAGGGAGGACTGCTGGACGTGGTGCTGGCGCCTGATTTTGAAAAGTCGCGCCGCGTCTGGCTGAGCTACGCCGAAGCCGGGCGTGACGGCAAGGCCGGAACGGCGGTGGGCTATGGTCGCCTGAGCGACGATCTTTCCCGCATCGAGGGATTCGAGGTAGTGTTCCGCCAGATGCCGAAACTCTCTACCGGTAACCATTTTGGTGGGCGACTGGTGTTCGACGGCAAAGGGTATCTCTTTATTGGACTCGGCGAGAACAACCAGCGCCCGACGGCGCAGGATCTGGACAAGCTGCAGGGTAAGGTGGTGCGCCTCACCGAAGACGGTAAAGTGCCGCCGGATAACCCCTTTGTGAATACCCCCGGTGCGCGACCCGAAATCTGGTCTTACGGCATTCGTAACCCGCAGGGGATGGCGATGAACCCGTGGAGCGACACGCTGTGGCTGAACGAGCACGGCCCGCGCGGCGGGGATGAAATCAACATCCCGGAGAAGGGCAAAAATTACGGCTGGCCGCTGGCAACGCACGGCATTAACTACAGCGGGCTGAAAATCCCGGAAGCCAAAGGCGAGCACGTTGAGGGAGCCGAAAAGCCGCTGTTTGTCTGGAAAGTGTCGCCCGCGGTCAGCGGCATGGCGTTCTATAATAGCGACGTGTTCCCGCAGTGGAAAAACAAGCTGTTTATCGGGGCGCTGAAGGGAAAGGACGTTATCGTTCTGAGCGTGGACGACAATAAGGTGACGGAGGACGGGCGGATCCTGGGCGACCGGGAGCAACGTATTCGCGACGTGCGGGTGGGGCCGGATGGCTATCTGTATGTCCTGACTGACGAAACGGACGGGCAGCTGTTAAAAGTCAGCCCGTCCGGTACGTAATCAGGTGACCGGGATCATCACCACGTTACGGTACGCCGGGCGCTCGCTAAGCTGCTTAAGCCAGCGGTCAAGGTTCGGGCGCGGCGTCCATTTCAGACCGAGGTTGGTCAGGTTCCAGACGAACGGCGCTACGGCAATGTCCCCCACGCCGAACGTATCGCCGGAGAACCAGGCGTGCTTCGCCAGCTCATCGTCCATCATCGCAAACAGGTTTTCGCAGGCATCCTGCGCGGCATGAATGGCGGGGTAGTCGCGCTCGGCCTCAGGGGTTCTCACCAGCCCCATCAGGATCACGCGGTGAACGGGAGAGAGCGTCTGATTTGCCCAGTCCATCCACTTCTCACCCTGCGCGCGCTGCGCCGGGTTTTCAACCCACAGGCGGCCAAGACCGTACTGGGCGGCGAGGTAACGCACAATGGTGTTGGACTCCCAAAGCGTTGCGTCTGTTTCGTCATCGCGCAGCAGCGGCACCAGGCCGTTCGGGTTCATCGCCAGATAGTCGGCCTCTTTGTTCACGCCGAACGACATGCCAGCCATGATTTGGTTAAACGGTAAATCCAGTTCCTCCAGCGTCCAGAGCACTTTCTTAACGTTGGTCGAATTATTCCTGCCCCACAGCGTAATCATATTTACTCCTGATGAGTGTGAATCCGGGTCGGCTTTTTGCCATGGTGAGATAAACCTAACAATTACGCAACAGAAGACAAAAAAATCGTCTGAATCAAAGCGTAAATGAATGTTATTGCATAAACTTTAATAACTTTACCCTCGTTGGGTTTCTTTAACCGTTTTAGTGCGCTATTACTCATCGCTTCTTGCGACACGGTGATGTGACGTAATTTTTGAATGGACACTCGGGTGGCATTTATGACGCGAAAAATGACTTCTCTGCGCAGCCTGGCGGCAGGCTCTGCGCTCCTTTTCCTGTTTGCACCAACACTCTACGCGGCTGAACAGGCTGCGCCCGAAGCGCCGCCTGTGGACGCGCGCGCCTGGATCCTGATGGACTATTCCAGCGGTAAAGTGCTGGCGGAAGGCAATGCGGATGAGAAACTCGATCCGGCAAGCCTGACCAAAATCATGACCAGCTATGTGGTCGGGCAGGCGTTAAAAGCGGGCAAGATCAAGCTGGACGATATGGTCACCATCGGGAAGGATGCCTGGGCGACCGGCAACCCGGCGCTGCGGGGCTCGTCGGTGATGTTCCTGAAGCCAGGCGATCAGGTCTCCGTCTCCGATCTGAACAAAGGGGTAATCATTCAGTCGGGAAATGATGCGTGTATCGCGCTGGCCGACTACGTTGCCGGCAGTCAGGATTCTTTTATTGGTTTGATGAATGGCTATGCGCAAAAGCTCGGCTTAACCAACACCACCTTCAAAACGGTCCACGGCCTGGATGCGCCGGGACAGTTCAGTACCGCGCGCGACATGGCGCTGCTGGGAAAAGCGCTGATCCACGACGTGCCGGATGAATACGCTATCCACAAAGAGAAAGAGTTTACCTTCAACAAAATTCGCCAGCCGAACCGCAACCGCCTGCTGTGGAGCAGCAACGTTAACGTGGACGGAATGAAGACCGGCACCACGGCTGGCGCGGGCTACAACCTGGTGGCCTCCGCGACGCAGGGCGACATGCGCCTGATCTCGGTGGTGCTGGGCACCAAAACCGACCGCATCCGCTTTAACGAGTCAGAAAAACTGCTGACCTGGGGCTTCCGCTTCTATGAAACCGTGACGCCGATTAAACCGGATGCCACGTTCGTCAGCCAGCGCGTCTGGTTTGGTGACAAGAGCGAGGTGAATCTGGGGGCGGGTGAGGCCGGTTCCGTGACCATTCCACGCGGTCAGCTGAAAAACCTGAAAGCAAGCTATACCCTGACTGACCCGCAGCTCACCGCGCCGCTGAAAAAAGGCCAGGTGGTCGGGACGATTGATTTCCAGCTAAACGGCAAGTCGATTGAACAGCGTCCGCTGATTGTGATGGAAGCGGTGGAAGAGGGCGGCTTCTTCAGCCGGATGTGGGATTTCGTGTTGATGAAATTCCATAGCTGGTTTGGCAGCTGGTTTAGTTAAGTTTTATGCCGGGTGGCGCTGCGCTTACCCGGCATAACCTCAATACATCAACTTCACCTGCTGTGCCTTTGCATGGGCCACAATCTCGTCATCGGGGCGGCAATCGCTGACGATGGCGTCAAACTGCGCCAGCTCGCCCATTCTTGCCGAACGCACCTTGCCAAACTTGCTGTGATCGACCACCAGCACATGATACTGCGCGGCATTTAACGCCCAGTTCTTCACCGGCAGCTCCTCCAGATTAAAGCAGGTTGCACCCTGGCGCACGTTCACGCCTGCGGCAGAATAAAACGCGATGTCCGGGCATAAATTGCTAAGCGTGTCCTGCAGGTTAAGCGGCTTAAAGATGGCGTTGCTGGCGTGAAACTCGCCGCCGCAGAGGATCACCCGGCACTCGGGTTTCTCCTGAAGCGCCAGAAAGGTGTTCAGGGAGTAGCACACGGCGGTAAAGGGAATGCTGCTGTCGATGGCTTCGATAATCCACGGCGTGGTGGTGCCGCAGTCAAAAAACAGCGTCTGGTGCGGCTGAACCAGCGTAGCCGCAAGGCGCGCGGCTTTGCGCTTCTCTTCAACCAGACGCGTCTTCTGGTCGCTGATCAGATAATGGCTGGCGCTGCGCGGCTCAAGGACGATGTACCCGCCCAGCAGTACCACGGGGGCGCTGTCGCTGTTCAGATCGCGACGAATGGTCATCTCTGAGACGCCGAGGAGGTTGGCGGCTTCCTTCAGATGCAGCTTATCGCTGCGCTTCAGCGCCTGCAGCAGCTGAGCAATGCGGTCATCGCGACGTGTTTCCATAGTTCCTCGGGATAAAAAAGTGAACCCCCGCAGGGCGGGGGTTCAAGTGTAACCTGTCAGGTTGGGGTTAGTCACGTATCCAGCCTTTGCGGATCGGGATAGCGAAAATGGCGCGATAGAGGGTGGAGAGACCACGATAGAGTGCCTCACCGATGAGGCTCCACAGGATAGCCGCGCTCACGCAGCCAATCAGCCCCACCAGGAAACCACCCACCATATCCAGCGGCCAGTGGACGCCAAGATAGACGCGCGACCAGGCGATAGCCACAGCGACCACCATCAGCACCGCACCCGACCACAGGCGATGCCAGAACAGGAAAGCCAGCGCGAAGGTGAAGATAACCGTACCGTGATCGCTCGGGAAAGAGTCATCCGGCGCGTGGTGCAGGAAGGTGTAGCCAATGCGATCGACAAAAGGACGATCGTGTGGGAACGCGTGGCCGAGAAGATAGCTGACCAGCACGCTTACCCCGAGCGCCATCGCGACTTTGATCACCAGCTGGCGCTGAGCCTTAACCTGGCTGCGCGGCCCCCACAGCCAGAGAATGGCAGCCAGCGCAGGCACGATGCTGATAAGGTCTTTCGCCAGAAAGGTGGCAAAATCAATCATCCACTCTGGCGAGGCCGGGGTGGCGTTGATCAGATAAAACAGCTGATAATTCAGATTCTCTAGCATAGCGTAATCACTCTTTTGCAAACCGGGTGGAAACCAGCCCGTAGACCGCCACCTGGGAAAACCAGACCCACCACCCGGCCCACAGGTTGTGAGAGAAAAAATGTGCCCCGCGCATCAACTGGCCGAAGCCCATCGCCAGACCCAGAACCGCGCCAAGGACCACAAAGCTCCAGGCGAGACGCGGACGCTCGCGCCAGAAGGCAAAAAACAGCCCCATCACCATAAAGCCGCTGGAAGAATGGCCTCCCGGGAAGCAGCGGCCCGGGCCGCTGTCTGCCGGAACGGCGCTGAACAGGGGGTAAGACACGGCCTTACCGCCATATTCCACCAGATCCCACGGGCAGCTGTGGTGGCTGATGCTTTTCAGCACGCCAACCACCAGCGCGCCAAGCCCCATCAGCAGCGCGGCTGTGACAAGCCTTGCGTTACGTTTGTAAGCGCCGTAAAGCAGCGCCACGGCGCCTAAGGCAATCGCAATGTACTTCGCCAGACGGTGGTTCAGCAGATCCAGCAGGTGGTCTTTCTGCAGCGGGAAAGTCTGTGTCGCCGCGTCATACCAAAAACCGGTGATCCATCTGTCGAGCGCTTCATCGCGCGAGAGCCACGTAAACACCACGGCAAGCGCTATTAGCACCAAAAGCTGATAACCATAAAAGCGGGACGGTAAGCGGTAAAGCTGTTTTGTCTTATTAGTCTGTAAGTTAGACAATTCTGAACGGCTGGAAGTGAGTGCCATAATTAGGGATCAGTGACGAGTAATCGCGCTATCATAAATCTGTCAACTTAAGGAAACCTTAAACGAAGACGATATGTGCTTTATTTCTGTTTCTCCTCGATAAATCACTATCTCGGATTACGGCATTTCATTACACTCGTCGCGATTTTGTCATTATAAAGAGATTGCATGTTAAACCGTTCTTCTTCTGGTTCACGTCTGGGTCGTCAGGCGTTGCTTTTCCCTCTGTGTCTGGTGCTCTACGAATTCTCTACCTATATCGGCAACGATATGATCCAGCCCGGTATGCTGGCCGTTGTGGAGCAGTACAACGCGGGAATCGAGTGGGTGCCGACCTCCATGACCGCCTATCTGGCTGGCGGCATGTTTTTGCAGTGGCTGTTAGGCCCGCTGTCGGATCGTATTGGCCGCCGTCCGGTGATGCTGACGGGCGTGGTGTGGTTTATCGTTACCTGCCTCGCCACGCTGCTGGCGCAAAACATTGAACAATTTACCCTGCTGCGTTTCCTGCAGGGAGTGAGCCTGTGCTTTATCGGCGCCGTGGGCTATGCCGCCATCCAGGAGTCGTTTGAGGAGGCGGTGTGTATCAAAATTACCGCGCTGATGGCGAACGTGGCGCTGATCGCCCCCTTACTCGGGCCGCTGGTGGGGGCCGCGTGGGTGCACGTTGCGCCGTGGGAAGGGATGTTTGTGCTCTTTGCTGTTCTCGCCGCCATCGCGTTCTTCGGCCTGCACCGCGCGATGCCGGAAACGGCTACCCGTCTGGGCGAAAAACTCTCGCTGAAAGAGCTGGGCCGGGATTACAAAGAAGTGCTGAAGAATGGCCGCTTTGTGGCGGGCGCGCTGGCGACCGGGTTCGTTAGCCTGCCGCTGCTGGCGTGGATCGCGCAGTCACCGGTTATTATCATCAGCGGCGAAAAGCTCAGCAGCTACGAGTATGGCCTGCTGCAGGTGCCGATCTTCGGCGCGCTGATTATCGGTAACCTGGTGCTGGCGCGCCTGACGTCACGCCGCACCGTGCGTTCACTGATTATCATGGGCGGCTGGCCGATTGCGGCAGGGCTGATTCTGGCTGCGGTAGCGACCGTCGCGTCATCCCACGCCTACCTGTGGATGACGGTGGGGCTGAGCATTTATGCCTTCGGAATTGGCGTGGCGAACGCTGGTCTGGTGCGCCTGACCCTGTTTGCGAGCGAGATGAGTAAAGGTACGGTCTCTGCGGCGATGGGCATGCTGCAGATGCTGATTTTTACCGTCGGTATCGAGGTAAGCAAGCACGCTTACGCGCTGGGCGGCAACGGGTTGTTCAGCCTGTTTAACCTCGCCAACGGCGTGCTGTGGGTTGGCCTGATGGTGGTGTTCCTGAAGGACAAACGCGTCGGAAACGCCCTGCAACCATAATCTTTTTTCCCTCTCCCCATTGGGGAGAGGGCCTGGGTGAGGGGCGAGGCCGCCAGACCGCACGCGGTCAATTAAACGGTGCCTCCCCGTTCAACACCTTCTCAATCACGTTTAAAACGCCTTCCTCGTTATTATGCGGTGCTTCAAAGCGCGCCTCCGCTTTAATATGCGGTTTGGCATTTGCCATCGCAAAGCTGAACCCGGACTGACGCAGCATCTCCACGTCGTTGCCGCTGTCACCAAAGGCCACCACTTCGCTGTCCTCGATGCCCCAGCGCGTTTGCAGGCTCCGCAGGCCGTTGGCTTTATGCACGCCGGGGATAATCAGGTCAATGCTGCCGTGACCGGTGGTGACGGGCACCATAATGTCACTTAGCTTTTCATGCAGCAGCGCCTGAATGCGCGGAATTTCGTCATCGGAAACGTTGAGCCCGAACTTGAAGAAGATGTCGTTCAGGCTGTTGAAATCCTGCACCCTTTCGAGGCGGTGATAATATTTTGACGCGATATCAATGAAGGCATCGTCATAGGCCTTAAGCGTGTAGGCGCTGCCTTTCCCGCAGGCGATAATCTCAATGCCGGGGACGTCGTTTAAGACGGTGGCCACGGTGCTGAAATGCGCTTTTGTCAGCTCGCCGTTGAACACATCTTCCCCGGCATCGACCACCCAGCCGCCGTTTTCGGCGACAAAGGCAATTTCATGCGCGATCTCCGGGAAGAAGGAGATCAGCTGGTAATACTGGTTGCCGCTGGCGACCACAAAGCGAATGCCTTGCTCCTTCATGCGCGCATACTGCGCCAGAAAGCGCGGGCAGTTATAGGTTTTGGCATCACTCAGGAATGTGCCATCCATGTCGACGGCGATCAGTTTAACGCTCATATCCCTTCTCCATTGACGTTTGTTCCGTTTCCGGCTTTGCCACCGCGCGCGCCACCAGCGCCGCGATAATCACCAACCCTAACACCACCAGCATGGCGCTGCGCAGCCCGTAGTGCTCACCGAGGAAACCGAGCAGCGGCGGCCCGACCAGGAAGGCGAGGTAGCCCGTGGTCGCCACCACGCTGACGCGGGTCGGGGCATCCGGGCCGGTGTCGCTGGCGGCAGAAATAGTCAGCGGGAAGCCGAGCGACGCGCCCAGACCCCAGAGGATCACCGAGACCCCGGCAATCCAGTCTACGTCCACAAAGACGATCATCGCGATACCCAGGCCGCCGAGCAGGGCGCTGGCGCGCACTACCGCCACGCGGCTGTAGCGGTCGATAAACCAGCCGCCGGTGAAGCGCCCGACGGTCATCCCCAGCGTAAACCCGGCGTAAATCAGCGAGCCGGAGGTCGGACTAAAGCCGTGGCCGTCCACCATCAGCAGCGGCAGCCAGTCGTTGGCGGAGCCTTCTGCGAACGCCATCGCCAGCACCACCACGCCAATCAGCATCAGCTGGAAATCGCGGTAGAAGGGCAGCCCTTTTTCCGTCGACTGCTGTTCTTCAGCGGAATTCTTGCCGGTACCGTTCGGGATCGCCCGAATGCCGGTCAGGATCGGAATGATGCATACCAGCGCCGCCAGCAGGATATGCAGATTCGCGCTCATGCCAAAGGCCGTCAGCGCCATCCCGACGCCCGCACCGGCGAGCGTGCCGAGGCTGTAAAAGCCGTGCATCATGGGCAGCACGGTTTTGTTCATCTCGCGCTCGACCGCCGCCCCTTCAACGTTAATCGCAACCTCTGCCGAGCCGAAGCTGCCGCCAAATACCGTCAGCCCCAGGGCAAACAGCACCGGCGAAGCAAACCACAGCGCGACGCTTAGCACGATCATCCCAATTACCGCGAAGCACATGGTGGTGCGGATCACCGCCCGCGTGCCAAAGCGCTTTACCAGCCACGCGGAGCAGAGAATGCCGCTCATGGAGCCTATCGACAGGCCGAACAGCACGATGCCCATCTCCGCGGTGGAGACGGACAAGATATCGCGAATGGCGGGCGTACGTGTGGCCCAGGAGGCCATCAGCAGACCGGGAATAAAGAAGAACATAAACAATGCCCACATGCGTAGTCGCAGGGCGTTGCGGGGAGAGGTCAGCGTCATTGGGGTAGCACCAGAAGTACAACAGTAGCGACAACACTAGCAAGTTTGTGTACATTTGTACACAAACCAGGTGAGGGATTTATGAGCAGACCACCCAACGATCCGCATCGACGTGAAAAAATTCTCCAGGCGACGCTGGACACCATTGCCGAACACGGGATTCACGCCGTCACGCACCGTAAAATCGCCACCTGCGCGGGCGTGCCGCTGGGGTCGATGACCTACTATTTCGACGGCATGGAGCCGCTGCTGGAGGAGGCCTTCACGTGGTTTACCCGGCAGATGTCACAGCAGTACCGGGATTTCTTCGCGGGCGTCACCGGGCCGGAGATGGCGTGTGAATCCATCACCACCCTGATCCACAGCTCGCAGGTGACCACGCCGCACAACATGGCGCTGATGTATCAGCTTTACGCCTTTATGCACCGCAGCGCGGCGCTCAAAACGGTGATGCAGGACTGGATGAAGATGAGCCAGACCACGCTGGAGCAGTGGTTCGACCCGGTCACCACCCGCGCGCTGGATGCCTTCATCGAAGGGATGACGCTGCACTATGTGACTGACCGAGAGCCATTAAGCCGGGAGGAAATTCGGGCGATGGTGGGGAGAATTGCGGGCGAGGGGAACCCTTAGGCATTACTCGCCCTGCCTGTTTTACCTGTGTTCGATTTTTCTCCCGCTGGCGTCCACGACGGCTTCGCCATCCTCTTTGGTAAACGCGCCTTTCTGCGCGTCCGGCAGAATGTCGAGGACAACTTCAGACGGGCGGCACAGGCAGGTGCCCAGCGGCGTGACCACAATCGGACGGTTAATCAGGATCGGGTATTGCAGCATGAAGTCGATAAGCTGGTTGTCGCTGAAGATATCTTCGGCCAGGCCGAGCTGTTCATAGGGCTCCACGTTTTTGCGCAGCAGATCCCGCACCGAAATCCCCATATCGGCAATCAGGGTGGTCAGCGTATCGCGCGACGGCGGGGTTTCCAGATAGAGGATAATCTCCGGCTCCGTGCCGCTGTTGCGGATTATCTCCAGCGTATTGCGCGAGGTGCCGCAGGCTGGGTTGTGGTAAATGGTGATGTGGCTCATATCAGTGGCTCATTACAGTGTGAAGGAGAGACGTAGCGCCAGCGCGGCGAGCGTCACAAACAGGACCGGCAGCGTCATGATGATGCCCGTCCGGAAATAGTAGCCCCAGGTAATCGTCATGTTTTTCTGCGCCAGCACATGGAGCCAGAGCAGGGTGGCGAGGCTACCGATAGGCGTGATTTTCGGCCCCAGATCGCAGCCAATCACGTTGGCGTAAATCATCGCGTCCTTGAGCAATCCCGTCGCCATGCTGCCCTCAATGGAGAGCGCGCCAATCAGCACCGTGGGCATATTGTTCATTATGGATGACAGGAACGCGGTGATGAACCCGGTTCCCAGCGTGGTGGCCCACAGTCCGTGTCCGGCCAGGCTATTCAGCACGCCAGTGAGATAATCCGTCAGCCCGGCATTGCGCAGGCCATACACCACCAGATACATCCCTAGCGAGAAGATAACAATTTGCCAGGGTGCGCCGCGCAGCACTTTTCCGGTGTTTATTGCATGTCCCCGTTTTGCGACAGCGAATAAAATCAGCGCGCCGACGGTGGCGATGGCGCTGACCGGAATGCCGAGAGGTTCAAGCACAAAGAAGCCGACGAGCAGAAGCAGCAGCACGATCCAGCCCGTTCTGAACGTCGGGAGATCGTGGATGGCCCGCGCGGGCTCCTGAAGTTTCGCCAGGTCATATTCCGGGGGAATTTCCTTGCGGAAGAAAAGATGCAGCATCACCAGCGTTGCGACAATCGCGGCGATATCAACGGGGATCATCATCGAGGCGTATTCGCTGAACCCCAGCTTAAAGAAGTCTGCCGACACGATGTTGACCAGGTTGGAGACAATCAGCGGCAGGCTGGCGGTATCGGCGATAAAACCTGCCGCCATCACAAACGCCAGCGTGGCCTGCTTGCTGAACCCCAGCGCCAGCAGCATGGCGATGACGATAGGCGTCAGGATCAGCGCCGCGCCGTCATTGGCAAACAGCGCCGCCACGGCCGCACCCAGCAGCACGATATAAGTAAACAGCAATCGCCCGCGACCGTTTCCCCAGCGGGCAACGTGCAGCGCCGCCCATTCGAAAAAGCCGGACTCATCCAGCAGCAGGCTGATAATGATGACGGCGATAAACGTCGCCGTGGCGTTCCAGACGATATTCCAGACCACAGGTATATCGTTAATGTGAATTACCCCGCTGGCCAGCGCCAGCACGGCGCCAATGGTCGCGCTCCAGCCGATACTGAGCCCTTTGGGCTGCCAGATGACCAGTACCAGCGTAAATAGAAAAATTGCCCCTGCCAGAAACATCGCTTACTCCATTATATCTGTTTTTGTGAATGTGTTGTGATCAGCACGAGCCTGAGAGTCGGTTTTTCAGCTTAATGCGCGTCTCTTCCCGCAGGCAGTTCCAGCTGGTGTCGATAACGGCTGCCGCCCATGCCGGCATGTTGGGAGAGAGACGGTAATGGACCCATTTGCCCTCGCGACGATCGATAACCAGCCCGGACTCGCGCAGCAGCGCCATATGGCGGGAGACTTTCGGCTGCGGTTCGTTGGTGGCGGCGCAGAGATCGCAGACGCACAGCTCGCCCGCTTCGCGGAGCAGCATGACGATGGCGAGCCGCGTTTCGTCGGAGAGTGTTTTGAAGAGCTGGAGCGGGTGGATCATGGGTGTTCCTGAGGGTAGATTAAATCATATTCGTTTAATCATATATGTTTTGGTGAGAAGAGAGAAGGTCAAATTACAGAAAGGGGAATTTCAGGCAACAAAAAACCCATCAACCTTGAACCAAAACGGCGGGGTTGATGGGCTCCACAAATTGGGGACATCAAAGAAAAGCAGTGGCACTAGTTATGACTGCCCCCTGCTAAAAAAGTTCTGCGCGTTACAAAAATTTTTTCATTACGCGCAAACTTAGGAGTTATCCGAGTCCCGGCCAGATGATGATAATCAGCGTACCCGCCAGCGTCAGCAGTACGTTCGCGATAGCATAGGTGCCTGCATACCCCAGCGCCGGGATGTTGCTGCGCGCGGTATCGCTGATGATTTCCATCGCCGGGGCACAGGTACGCGCCCCCATCATTGCCCCGAACAGCAGGGCGCGGTTCATACGCAGCACGTAGGCGCCGAACAGGAAGCAGATCACCACCGGCACCAGGCTGACGATAAGGCCGGAAACCAACATCTGCCAGCCGACGGCGCCCAGGCTGTGGCCGATGCCGCTGCCCGCGCTCAGGCCGACGCCCGCCATAAACACCATCAGACCGAACTCTTTCACCATGTTCAGCGAGCCCTGCGGAATGTAGCCGAAGGTCGGGTGGTTCGCTCGCAGGAAGCCCAGCATGATCCCGGCGAACAGCAGACCGGCGGCGTTACCGATGCCGAAGCTAAAGTTGCTGAACTGGAAGGTAATCATCCCGATCATCAGGCCAACAATGAAGAAGGCGCAGAAGGCCAGCAGGTCGGTGACCTGGCTGTGAATGGAGATAAAGCCGATGCGGTCGGCAACGGTTTTTACGCGTCGCGCGTCGCCGCTGACCTGCAGCACGTCGCCTTTGTTGAGCACAACGTTGTCGTCGATAGGCATCTCAATCTGGCTGCGGATCACCCGGTTGAGGAAGCAGCCGTGGTCGGTCAGCTTCAGCTGCGCCAGACGGCGGCCCACGGCGTTATGGTTTTTCACCACGATCTCTTCGGTGACGATGCGCATGTCGAGCAGGTCGCGGTCGAACACCTCTTTGCCGTTACGGAAGCTCGGGTCGAGACGGGCGTGCGCGTCCGGGTAACCCACCAGCGCGATGTCGTCGCCCATCTGCAGCACCGCGTCGCCGTCCGGGTTCGCCAGAATGCCGTTGCGGCGGATACGTTCGATGTAGCAGCCCGTCTGGCGGTAAATCCCCAGTTCGCGAAGATTTTTGCCGTCTGCCCATGCCACCAGCTCCGGTCCGACGCGGTAGGCGCGGATAACCGGGAGATAGACTTTACGTTTGGAGTCGGTATCCAGGCCGCGCTCGCGGGCGATTTGCTGGGCGCTGGTCTGCAGATCCTGGTGCTGCAGTTTTGGCAGGTAGCGCGCGCCAACGATCAGGCTCACCAGACCAATCAGATAGGTCAGGGCGTAGCCCAGGCTCAGATGGTCGAGGGCGGTAGAGAGCTGCGCGCCCGCCATGCCGGAATGGCGCAGGGTATCACCGGCGCCCACGAGCACGGGGGTTGACGTCATAGAGCCGGCCAGCATACCGGCCGTAAGCCCGATATCCCAGCCAAACAGTTTGCCCAGTCCTAACGCGATCAGCAGCGCGCTGCCGACCATCACCAGCGCCAGCATCAGATAATTTTTGCCGTCGCGGAAGAAAATTGAAAAAAAGTTAGGTCCCGCTTCTACGCCAACGCAAAAAATAAACAGCATAAAACCTAAGTTCAGCGCGTCCGTGTTAATGCTGAAGTGCTGCTGGCCTAATAATAAGGAGACGACTAAAACGCCAATGGAATTACCGAGTTGAACCGAACCCAGGCGCAATTTACCCAGGCAAAGACCCAGCGCCAGTACCACAAATAATAACAGGATGTAATTCCCATTTAACAAGTCTGCGACGTTTATATTCACGGAGGCTAACTTCTTGTTTACCAGTAAGTTGTTGAATGAAAGGACTTTTTGGGCTACTGTTTTCTGGATCAGGGAAAAGCGCTAACGCTCCCTGTTTCCTGCTTTATTCCCTAAAACATTAGCTGGCGTGTAGTTTAATCGCATTAGCTACTGACAGCTACTGATTATCGCATCACCCTGTGCGTACTTTGGCATGGATTGCCGCACTGCTTTATCTGACTGGGCGTCTACCCGACGAATGTGTATTTGATAGAGATAAGTCAGGAGGATAGTTTGAATATGAAACGAAACTGGGCGGGGGTGATCAGCTGTTTTTTGCTGTTCACGGTCGTGTGCATGTCGCTCGCATTTAATGTAAAGGGCGCGTTCAGGGCGTCCGGGCATCCTGAGCTGGGGTTGCTCTTCTTCACGTTGCCGGGGGCTGCCGCCAGTTTTCTCTCCCGTCAAGGGGAGGTGGTGAAACCGCTGCTCGGCGCCATGCTCGCTGCACCGCTGTGTCTGCTGATGATGCGCCTGATGTATATTTCAACGCGGAGTTTCTGGCAGGAGCTGGCGTGGTTGCTGAGCGGCGTATTCTGGTGCGCGCTTGGCGCGCTGTGCTACCTGTTTGTACGCAGCCTGGTTCAGCACCGACGGCACCGCAAATAAAAACGCCCTCAGGGTGAGGGCGTCTCTTCATTACTGCTCGGCAAACAGGCCCAGATGCTCTTTAGCGTAGGCCTCAAAGTCGGTGCAACCGCCGATGTGTTTCTGATCGAGGAAGATCTGCGGCACGGTTTCAACCGGCTTACCGACGGTTTTTTCCAGGTCGGCTTTGGTGATGCCTTCCGCGTGGATGTCCACATAGCGGAAGTTGAAGTCATCGCGCTCTTCGGTCAGTTTCTCAGCCAGCTCTTTCGCGCGCACACAGTAAGGGCACCCTGGACGACCAAAAATTACTGCAAACATTTCTCTCTCCTCAAAAAACAAGCCTGACGGCGAATGACACGTATAGTGCCCCATAACCCGCCGTCATTAAAGAAGGTTTCGCCTGTCGTTATAATATCTATTAGCTATGTTTCGCCAATTACACCGCGCACATCATTGCCTATACTGGCTGCCATAGGTATTAAGCAAGACTAAAGAGAGACAAGATGACGCCAACCATAGACCTGCTCCAGTCCCACCGCTCCATTCGCCACTTTACCGATGAGCCGATTACCGAGGCGCAGCGTAATGCGATTATCGACAGCGCAAGAGCCACCTCCAGCTCCAGCTTTTTGCAGTGCAGCTCAATTATCCGCATTACCGATAAAGCCATGCGTGAACAGCTGGTGACGCTCACCGGCGGGCAGAAGTATGTGGCTCAGGCAGCCGAGTTCTGGGTGTTCTGCGCCGACTTTAACCGCCACCTGCAGATCTGCCCTGAGGCCGAGCTGGGGCTGGCCGAACAGCTGCTGCTGGGCGTGGTGGATACCGCACTGATGGCGCAAAACGCCTTTACGGCCGCGGAATCGCTGGGGTTAGGCGGTGTCTATATCGGCGGGCTGCGTAACAACATTCAAAGCGTGACCGACCTGCTGAAGCTGCCAAAACACGTGCTGCCGCTGTTTGGCCTCTGCCTCGGCTGGCCGGCGGACAACCCGGATCTCAAGCCGCGCATTCCTGCCGCGATGCTGGTGCATGAAAACCATTACCAGCCGGTCGATCAGGATGTCCTGAATCAATACGACGAAGAGCTGGCGAACTACTACATGACGCGCGGCAGCAATAACCGTCGCGACACCTGGACGGACCATATTCGCCGCACCATCATCAAAGAAAACCGCCCGTTTATTCTTGAGTATCTGCACAAGCAGGGCTGGGCAACGCGATAGTCCATTCCTCCTGCGCCTGCCTGCGTATATGATATGCAGGCTTTTTCCATGTCTTCAGAGAGGTGCAGGGTGAAAATTGCCATATTGTCCCGGGACGGAACGCTCTATTCATGTAAGCGCCTGCGAGAAGCGGCGGCGAAACGCGGGCATCAGGTTGAGATCCTCGACCCGATGTCCTGCTATATGAACATCGACCCCGCCGCCTCGTCGATTCACTACAAAGGCCGCAAGCTGCCGCACTTCGATGCGGTGATCCCCCGCATCGGCTCCCAGATTACCTACTACGGCACCGCCGCGCTGCGCCAGTTCGAGATGCTGGGCAGCTATCCGCTCAACGAATCCGTCGCCATTTCCCGCGCCCGCGACAAGCTGCGCTCCCTGCAGCTTCTCGCCCGACAGGGGATCGATCTTCCGGTCACGGGCATTGCTCATTCACCGGACGACACCAGCGATCTGATCGATATGGTGGGCGGCGCGCCTTTAGTGATCAAGCTGGTGGAAGGCACGCAGGGCATTGGCGTGGTGTTAGCGGAAACGCGTCAGGCGGCGGAGAGCGTGATCGACGCCTTTCGCGGGCTGAATGCGCACATTCTGGTGCAGGAGTACATTGAAGAGGCGAAAGGGCGCGACATTCGCTGTTTCGTGGTGGGGAACGAGGTCGTGGCGGCCATCGAGCGCCAGGCCAAAGAGGGCGACTTCCGCTCTAACCTTCACCGCGGCGGCGTTGCGCGGGTAGCCGATATTAGCGAACGCGAACGGGAAATAGCCGTGAAAGCGGCGCAAACCCTGGGGCTGGACGTAGCGGGCGTGGACCTTCTTCGGGCGACGCGCGGGCCGCTGGTGATGGAGGTGAACGCCTCCCCGGGGCTGGAAGGTGTGGAAAAAACCACAGGGGTCGATATTGCAGGTAAAATGATCTCATGGATCGAGCGTCATGCCACGCCGGGTTACTGTCTGAAAACGGGCGGTTAAATGGATTACCGGGCGCTTTTTGAGTACCCTATGCGAAGTTTTTACTAAAGAGGCTGCACAGCGATGGATTTACAGGTCGTACCTACACTGGATACGTTACGTCAATGGCTTGATGATGCCGGGATCACCTTCTTCGAATGTGATTCCTGCCAGGCGCTGCATCTGCCTCATATGCAGAATTTCGACGGCATTTTCGATGCCAAAATCGATCTGATTAACGACGTGATCCTTTTTTCCGCGCTGGCCGAAGTGAAGCCTTCTGCGCTGCTGGCGCTGGCCTCCGATCTCTCGGCTATCAACGCCAGTTCTTTGACGGTGAAAGCATTTCTCGATATACAGGACGATAATCTGCCAAAACTGGTCGTTTGCCAGTCTTTATTCTCCGGGGCAGGGCTGTCGTTCAAGCAGTTCGCCTGGTTTATGCGCCTGAGCGAAGAGCAAATTTCCATGGTTATGATGGAAGCCAATGCACATCATCTGCTGTATAGCGCGGAAGACGATGCTGAGAATAATGATGCATCTCCCAATTTTCTTCACTAAGCCTGTCTGACTTTTGCGCAGTCGCTGCCATAGCGGCTGCAGAAGGCCATTTTTTCTGCTGCCTTTAACCTTTCTTTAAAGAATTTTTCACCTCCCTCAAGGCCATTTAGGCTTATCACGTAGACTTAACCTGCATAAAAAATTGATAAAAGGCGTTTTTTCGTCTGGGCTATAGCCGGAGACACGGGCTACAGTTATTCTTGCGATGCTTAAAAAAGCGAGCGGATCCTGCCGGGTAAAGAGGTTTCTTTTTATTTTGAGCAGAGCGACAAACTATGCATGATTTTTGCATATATCCAGATTGCACAGTTTAGTTCGTTTGTTAACGAGCTTTCAGAAGGAATAACACTATGATCGCCTTGAATAAAAAATGGTTATCGGGTCTGGTTGCGGGTGCTCTGATGGCCGTCTCTGCCGGCACGCTCGCTGCGGAACAAAAAACGCTGCACGTATACAACTGGTCTGACTATATTGCGCCGGACACGGTCGCTAATTTTGAAAAAGAGACCGGCATTAAAGTGGTCTATGACGTTTTCGATTCCAACGAAGTGCTGGAAGGAAAGCTGATGGCAGGCAGCACCGGTTTTGACCTGGTCGTACCTTCCGCAAGCTTCCTGGAGCGTCAGCTGACGGCGGGCGTCTTCCAGCCGCTGGACAAGAGCAAGTTATCGAACTGGAAAAACCTCGATCCGGAAGTGCTGAAGCTGGTGGCGAAGCACGACCCGGACAACAAATACGCCATGCCTTACCTGTGGGCGACCACCGGTATCGGCTATAACGTGGATAAAGTCAAAGCCGCGCTGGGCCCGGACGTTAAGCTGGACAGCTGGGACGTGGTGCTGAAGCCGGAAAACCTTGAGAAGCTGAAAAGCTGCGGCGTCTCCTTCCTCGATGCGCCGGAAGAGATTTTCGCCACCGTGCTGAACTACCTGGGCAAAGACCCGAACAGCAATAAAGCCGATGATTACACCGGCCCGGCGACCGATCTGCTGTTGAAGCTGCGTCCAAACATTCGCTACTTCCACTCGTCACAGTACATCAACGACCTGGCGAACGGCGACATCTGCGTGGCGATCGGCTGGGCAGGGGACGTGTGGCAGGCGGCGAACCGCGCGAAAGAGGCGAAAAACGGCGTGAATGTGTCCTACTTCATTCCGAAAGAGGGGGCGCTGGCCTTCTTTGACGTCTTCGCCATGCCGGCTGACGCGAAAAACAAAGAGGAAGCCTACCAGTTCCTTAACTACCTGATGCGTCCTGAGGTGATCGCCCACATCAGCGACCACGTTTACTACGCCAACGGTAACAAGGCCTCCGTGCCGCTGGTGAGCGAAGCGATCCGCAGTAACCCGGCAATCTATCCGCCAGCGGACGTGTTCGCCAAGCTGTTCACCCTGAAGGTTCAGGATCCAAAAATTGACCGCGTGCGTACCCGCGCGTGGACCAAGGTGAAAAGCGGAAAATAACGGCGTTTGGTAACGTTGCCCGGTGGCGCTATCGCTTACCGGGCCTACACAACCCGTAGGCCGGGCAAGCGTTCGCGCCGCCCGGCGATGCGCACCCAGACGGTGCGTTTGCACCAGTATTGATCTATGCCGGAGAGCACCCCGTGAATGACGCGATCCCCCGCCCGCAGGCGAAAGTCCGTAAAGCGCTGACCCCGCTTCTTGAAATTCGTAACCTCACCAAATCTTTCGATGGCCAGCATGCCGTGGACGACGTCAGCCTGACTATCTATAAAGGCGAAATATTCGCGCTACTGGGCGCATCGGGCTGCGGTAAATCGACCCTGCTGCGTATGCTGGCCGGTTTTGAACAGCCAACCGCCGGGCAAATCATGCTCGATGGTGTGGATCTCTCCAGCGTGCCGCCGTATCAGCGCCCGATTAACATGATGTTCCAGTCCTACGCGCTGTTTCCGCACATGACGGTGGAGCAAAACATCGCCTTTGGCCTGAAGCAGGACAAGCTGCCGAAAGCCGAAATCACCGCGCGCGTGGCCGAAATGCTGAGCCTGGTGCATATGCAGGAGTTCGCGAAGCGGAAGCCGCACCAGCTCTCCGGCGGCCAGCGTCAGCGCGTGGCGCTGGCGAGAAGCCTTGCAAAGCGTCCGAAACTCTTGCTGCTCGACGAGCCGATGGGCGCGCTGGATAAAAAGCTGCGCGACCGTATGCAGCTCGAAGTGGTCGATATCCTCGAGCGCGTGGGGGTGACCTGCGTGATGGTCACCCATGACCAGGAAGAGGCCATGACCATGGCCGGGCGTATCGCGATCATGAACCGCGGGAAGTTCGTGCAGATTGGCGAGCCGGAAGAGATTTACGAGCATCCGACCACCCGCTACAGCGCGGAGTTCATCGGCTCGGTTAACGTCTTCGAAGGGCTGCTGAAGGATCGTCAGGAGGATGGTCTGGTCATCGAATCACCGGGGCTGCAGCATCCGCTTAAGGTCGATCCTGACAGCTCGGTGGTGGATAACGTGCCGGTCTACGTGGCGCTGCGCCCGGAGAAGATCATGCTCTGTGACGATCCGCCAGCCGATGGCTTTAACTTTGCCGTCGGGGAAGTGGTGCACATTGCCTATCTGGGCGATCTCTCCATTTACCACGTGCGCCTGAAAAGCGGACAGATGCTCAGCGCGCAGCTACAGAACGAACATCGCTACCGCAAGGGGCAGCCGACCTGGGGCGACGAAGTGCGCCTGTGCTGGGACGCGGACAGCTGCGTCGTGCTGACGGTATAAGGAGCGATCATGAGCACACTTGAACCTCCAGCCCGCGTCAAAAAACCGGGCGGCTTTGCCCACTGGCTGACGCGCCTTAAGATGAACCACGGGCGCAAGCTGGTAATCGCCATGCCTTACGTGTGGCTGATCCTGCTGTTCCTGCTGCCGTTCCTGATCGTCTTTAAGATCAGCCTGGCGGAGATGGCGCGGGCGATCCCGCCGTATACCGATCTGTGGGAGTGGGCCGACGGGCAGCTGACGCTGACGCTGAATCTGGGCAACTTCCTCCAGCTCACCGAGGATCCGCTCTATTTTGAAGCCTATCTGCAGTCTCTGCAGGTGGCGGCGATCTCGACGCTCTGCTGTTTGGTGATGGGCTACCCGCTGGCGTGGGCCGTGGCGCACAGCAAGCCGTCAACGCGTAACATCCTGCTGCTGCTGGTGATCCTGCCGTCGTGGACCTCGTTTCTGATACGCGTTTACGCGTGGATGGGGATCCTGAAAAACAACGGGGTGCTGAATAATTTTCTGATGTGGCTTGGGGTTATCGATCAGCCGCTGACCATCCTGCACACCAACCTTGCGGTCTACATCGGCATTGTCTATGCCTATCTGCCGTTTATGGTGCTGCCGATTTACACCGCCCTGACGCGCATTGACTACTCGCTGGTGGAAGCCTCGCTCGATCTCGGCGCGCGTCCGCTGAAGACCTTCTTCAGCGTGATTGTCCCGCTGACCAAAGGCGGAATCATTGCCGGGTCGATGCTGGTGTTTATTCCGGCGGTCGGGGAGTTTGTGATCCCGGAACTGCTCGGCGGGCCGGACAGCATCATGATTGGCCGCGTGCTGTGGCAGGAGTTCTTCAATAACCGCGACTGGCCGGTGGCGTCGGCGGTGGCGATTATCATGCTCCTGCTGCTGATCGTCCCGATCATGTGGTTCCATAAGCATCAGCAGAAACAGATGGGAGATCGCGGATGAACAACTTACCGGTAGTACGCTCCCCGTGGCGCATTCTGATCCTCGTTATCGGCTTCACCTTCCTGTATGCGCCGATGCTGATGCTGGTGATCTACTCGTTCAACAGCTCTAAGCTGGTGACGGTCTGGGCGGGCTGGTCGACGCGCTGGTACAGCGAGCTGTTCCACGACGACGCAATGATGAGCGCGGTGGGGCTGAGCCTGACCATTGCCGCGCTGGCGGCCACGATGGCCTGCGTTCTGGGCACCATCGCCGCGCTGGTGATGGTGCGCTTCGGGCGTTTTCGCGGCTCAAACGGTTTCGCCTTTATGATCACTGCCCCGCTGGTGATGCCGGACGTCATTACCGGCCTGTCGCTGCTGCTGCTGTTCGTGGCCCTGGCGCACGCCATCGGCTGGCCGGCGGATCGCGGCATGCTCACCATCTGGCTGGCGCACGTCACCTTCTGTACCGCGTATGTGGCGGTGGTGATCTCCTCGCGCCTGCGCGAGCTGGACCGCTCCATTGAAGAGGCGGCGATGGATCTCGGCGCCACGCCGCTAAAGGTCTTTTTCATCATTACCCTGCCGATGATTATGCCGGCGGTGATCTCCGGCTGGCTGCTGGCGTTCACGCTCTCCCTCGACGATCTGGTTATCGCCAGCTTTGTCTCAGGACCGGGCGCGACGACGCTGCCGATGCTGGTCTTCTCCAGCGTGCGCATGGGGGTGAACCCGGAGATCAACGCCCTGGCCTCTATCATCCTCGGCGTGGTCGGAATTGTCGGATTTATCGCCTGGTATTTGATGGCGCGCGCGGAAAAACAGCGCGTGCGCGATATCCAGCGTGCAAGACGCGGCTGAAGGATTTAAAATTTCCGGTGATGTGCCGCGCATGACGCGGCACTGTTTTTCAGGGAAGTAAAACATTGGGATTAGTAAAAAAATCACGTATTACGCACGCCCGTCCTAACGTTCCTGCGCTGGTTCAGGTGGCGGCGCTCGCCATTATTATGATCCGCTGCCTGGACGTGCTGATGATTTTGAATACGCTGGGCGTGCGCGGCATCGGGGAATTCATTCACCGCAGCGTGCAGACGTGGAATCTGACGCTGGTCTTTTTAAGCAGCCTGGTGCTGGTGTTTATCGAGATCTACTGCGCGTTTTCGCTGGTCAAAGGGCGCAACTGGGCGCGCTGGGTCTATCTGCTCACGCAGGTGACCGCCGCCAGCTATCTGTGGGCCGCCTCGCTGGGCTATGGCTATCCTGAGCTGTTCAGCATTCCGGGTGAGTCGCGACGTGAGATTTTCCATGCGCTGGTCATGCAAAAACTGCCGGATATGCTGGTGCTCTGCCTGCTTTTCGTTCCGGCGTCCAGTCGGCGGTTCTTCCGCCTGCAATAATGTGTATAATCGCAGCCCTCGTTTTCCTTAAGGTTTGCATATGCAGTGCGCACTCTATGACGCCGGACGCTGCCGCTCCTGTCAGTGGATAGAACAGCCGGTTTCTCAACAACTCACCGCCAAAATGGCCGACCTGCAACAGCTGCTGGCAGCGCACGCGGTGGGCGAGTGGTGCGCACCCGTCAGCGGCCCGGAGCAGGGCTTTCGTAACAAAGCCAAAATGGTTGTCAGCGGCAGCGTTGAAAAACCGCTGCTGGGGATGCTGCACCGCGACGGCACGCCGGAAGACTTAACCGACTGCCCGCTCTATCCCGCCTCGTTTGAGCCGGTCTTTGCCGCACTGAAACCGTTTATCGCTCGGGCGGGGTTAACGCCTTACAACGTTGCCCGCAGGCGTGGCGAGCTGAAGTACCTTCTCCTGACGGAAAGCCAGATCGACGGCGGCATGATGCTGCGCTTCGTGCTGCGCTCGGAAGCCAAGCTGGAGCAGCTGCGCGTGGCGCTGCCGTGGCTGCAGGAACAGCTTCCTCAGTTAAAGGTGATTACCGCAAACATTCAGCCGGTGCATATGGCGATCATGGAAGGGGAGAAAGAGGTTTTCTTCACCGACCAGCACGCGCTGGCGGAGAGCTTCAACGGCGTGCCGCTGTGGATCCGCCCGCAAAGCTTCTTCCAGACCAACCCGACCGTGGCAAGCAGCCTGTACGCCACCGCCCGCGACTGGGTGCGCGCGTTAAACATCCATCATATGTGGGATCTGTTCTGCGGCGTGGGCGGTTTTGGCCTGCACTGCGCCACGCCTGAGATGCAGCTCACCGGCATTGAGATCTCCGCCGAAGCGATTGCCTGCGCAAAGCAGTCCGCTGCCGAGCTGGGGTTAACCAATCTGCACTTTCAGGCGCTGGACTCCACGCAGTTCGCGACCGGTCAGGGCAACGTGCCGGAGCTGGTGCTGGTTAATCCGCCGCGTCGTGGGATTGGCAAATCCCTCTGCGACTACCTGAGCCAGATGGCGCCTGAATACATCGTCTATTCAAGCTGTAACGCACAGACCATGGCGAAAGATATCGCTAATCTGCCGGGCTACCGCATTGCACGCGTGCAGCTTTTCGATATGTTCCCGCATACCGCACATTATGAAGTCCTGACGTTGCTCGTGAAATCTTAAACAAAATGTGAACTCTGCCCGCCCATAAAATCAGGTAAGCTTACGTCATAAGAGATGAATAAAGGCTTACCCATGAAGCAGATCCTGCTGGTGGAAGACGACCACGATATCGCGGCGCTTCTGCGGCTCAACTTAGAAGACGAAGGCTACGCCATCACCCACGAGCCCGACGGGGGCAACGCCCTGCAGCGCCTTGAAAAACAGCCGTGGGATGCGGTGATCCTCGACCTGATGCTGCCCAACGTTGACGGCCTGGAGATCTGCCGCCGCATCCGCCAGATGACCCGCTACCTGCCGGTGATCATCATCAGCGCCCGCAGCAGCGAAACCGACCGCATCACCGGGCTGGAAACCGGCGCCGATGATTATCTGGCAAAACCCTTTTCAGTGCAGGAACTGATTGCCCGCATCAAAGCGCTGTTCCGCCGCCAGCAGGCAATGGGGCAGGCGCAGGCTGACGGGCAAATTCAGGCCCACGGCCTGACGATCGATCCTCTGGCGCGCAGCGTGCTGCTTCACGGCCAGGTGGTGGATCTCACCCCGCGCGAATTCGAACTGCTGTACTTCTTCGCCCGCCATCCCGGCGAGGTGTTTTCCCGTCTGGCGCTGCTGGAGCAGGTGTGGGGCTATCAGCACGAAGGCTACGAGCACACCGTCAACACCCATATCAACCGCCTGCGCATCAAGATTGAGAAGGACGCCGCCGAGCCGGAGATAATTCGCACCGTCTGGGGCAAGGGCTATAAATTTGCGGAGCCAAACCATGATGCGCCGCTTTAGCCTGAGCCAGCGCCTGACGCTGCTGTTTGTCCTGCTGATGATGCTCTGCGCTACCGTCGCCTGCGCGGTACAGCTCTACAGCAGTAAGCAGTACGGCAACGCGATGGTGCAGCGGTTGTCGGGCGGCCTGGCGCAGCAGATCGTCCAGCGGGAACCGATTCTGGACGCGCAGGGCAGGGTTGACCGCAACGCGCTGAAGCCGTTGTTCGACCGGCTGATGACCTTCAACCCGAGCGTTGAACTGTACGTTATCTCGCCGGACGGCGAAATCCTGGCCGATGCCGCACCGCCGGGCCATATTCAGCGGCAAAAAATCGACCTGGCACCGGTTCAGACCTTCCTGAGCGGTACCGCCATACCGGTACTGGGAGACGACCCGCGCAGTCAAAATAAAAAAGTGTTCAGCGCCACGCCGCTGCGACAGGACGGCGAGCTTAAGGGCTACCTGTACATCATTTTGCAGGGCGAGGAGTCGAACGCGCTGGCGGAAATGGCCTGGCATAAGGCGCTCTGGAGCACGGTGCTCTGGTCATTGCTGTGGGTCGCGCTGTTTGGCCTGCTGGCGGGTCTGCTGGTCTGGTACTGGGTAACGCGTCCGGTTAAGCGCCTGACGGAAGAGGTCACCGGCCTGGAGCAGGACAGCATTAGCGCAATCAGGCTGCTCGCAGCACAGCCGCCGGATGCCGCGGCCAATGACGAAGTGGCGCTCCTGCGCAACAGTTTCATCGAGCTGGCGCGGAAAATTACCCGCCAGTGGGACCAGCTGGCCGACAGCGATCGCCAGCGCCGGGAGTTTATCGCCAACATTTCGCACGATCTTCGCACGCCGCTGACCTCGCTGCTGGGCTATCTTGAAACCCTGTCGCTCAAATCCGCCACCCTGACGCCGCAGGAGCACCAGCAGTATCTCGCCACCGCGCTGCGTCAGGGACAAAAGGTACGACATCTTTCCCAGCAGCTTTTCGAGCTGGCGCGCCTTGAGCACGGCGGCATTAAGCCGCAGCGCGAGCGTTTCGCGATGGGAGAGCTGATTTCCGACGTGGCGCAGAAGTTTGAGCTTACCGCCCGCACGCGCGAGGTGAATCTGCATATTGACGTGCCGGGGCCGCTGCCGCTGATAAACGCCGATGTGTCGATGATCGAGCGCGTGGTGACCAACCTGCTCGATAACGCGATGCGTCATACGCCCACTGGCGGGGAAATTCGTCTGGCGGTGTGGCAGGAGAATGAACGGCTTCAGGTCGAAGTGGCAGACTCCGGAACGGGCGTGGATGCCGCGCTGCGCGACGATCTGTTCCAGCGGCCTTCGGCGCTGAATACCCAGGCATCGCGGGAGAACCGCGGCGGGTTAGGGCTGTTAATCGTTAAGCGAATGCTGGAGCTGCACGGCGGCGGGATCAGGCTGATGGAGTCCGTGAACGGGGCGCGGTTCAGGTTCTTTGTGCCGCTGTGAGAAATTGCCGGGTGGCGCTGCGCTTACCCGGCCTTGTATTATCCTCCCGTACAGAAAGAACCGGCCAGTTCTTTCTGTCAGGCAGTCCACATGCCGTACCCGGCCTTAGGCCACGAGCCTGTGTTGTAGATCCCTGCAGTGGA
>NZ_JBLKDI010000010.1:0-137383 GCF_047530715.1 Enterobacter sp. 04-C-12-SI-ECC | reverse complement strand
TCCACTGCAGGGATCTACAACACAGGCTCGTGGCCTAAGGCCGGGTACGGCATGTGGACTGCCTGACAGAAAGAACTGGCCGGTTCTTTCTGTACGGGAGGATAATACAAGGCCGGGTAAGGCGTAGCCGCCACCCGGCAATTACCGCCGACCTAACGGCACCACCAGCGGCGTACCCGCCACCGGATCGTCAATAATCATGCAGCGCATGCCGTAGATCCGCGCGATCAGCTCTGGCGTCACAATCTCCTTCGGCGCGCCCTGCGCCACAATCTCGCCGTCGCGCAAGGCAATCAGATGCGTCGCGTAGCGGCAGGCCTGGTTTAAATCATGCAGTACCGCCGCCAGGGTATACCCCTGCGTGCGGTTCAGCTCGCTCAGCAGCTCCAGCAGGTCAATCTGATGGCTGATGTCCAGCCAGGTCGTCGGCTCGTCCAGCAGCATAATGGCGGTCTCCTGCGCCAGCACCATCGCGATCCACGCCCGCTGTCGCTGTCCGCCAGAGAGGGTATCCACGCTTTGCTGAGCCAGATCGGTGATGCCCGTTGCCTCCATCGCGCGCTTCACGGCCTCGTCGTCCTCTTTGCGCCAGCGGGTAAACAGCGGCTGGTGTGGGTAGCGCCCGCGCGAGACCAGCTCCTGCACCGTGATGTCTCCCGGCGTGGTGGCGTTTTGCGCCAGCAGCCCGATGCGCCTGGCCACCTCTTTGCTGGCGAAGCGCTGGATCTGCTCTCCGTCCAGGAATACGCTGCCCTCTGTCGGCGACATCAGGCGGCTCAGGGTGCGCAGCAGGGTCGATTTGCCGCAGCCGTTCGGACCGATAATCGCGGTGAAGTGGCCGTCCGGAATGGCGACGGTTAAATCACGGGCAATGATTTTTTTGCCATAGCAGAGGGTCAAGTTTTCGCCGCGCAAGCGGGTTGTTGAATCTGTCATTTCTTGCGTGACTCCTGAACGAGCAAGACGATGAGGTAAATCCCGCCGAGGCTGACGGTCACCACGCCCACCGGAAGTTGATAAGGCATAAACAGCCGCTGGGCGCAGAGGTCGGCGGCCAGCAGCAGCATCGCACCGCACAGGGCAGCCTGGGTCAAGCCCCAGCGTGCGGTGCCGCTAAGACGCCGCGCGATATGCGGCGCGACAAGGGCAATAAACGAGATCGGCCCGGCGATGGCGGTGGAGGCGGCGGTCAGCAGTACCGCCACCAGCATCAGCATCAGGCGCGAACGCTCAACGCTCACGCCCAGCGCGCAGGCGCTGTCGTCGCCCATCTCCAGCAGGCGCATCCGGCGTACCAGCAGCAGGGCGCCGATAAACATCAGCAAAATCAGCGGCGCGGCGGGCCAGGTTTTGCCCCACGTCAGGCCGTTGAGGGAGCCTGCATACCACAGCCCGGCGGAGAGCGCGGTTTCCAGAGACGCCTGCAACAAAAGCCAGGTGTTAAAGGCCATCAGCATCGCGCGGATGCCGATCCCGATAATGATCAGCCGGAAGGTGTCAATGCCGTTGCGCCAGGCCAGGGCCCAGATAAGCAGCGAGGTCAGAATGCCGCCCGCCATCGCCGTAAAGGTAATGGCCGTCAGATGCTGCCCGAACAGCACCATCGCCACCAGCACGCCGCTCCACGCGCCGGTATTCAGGCCCATCACGTCCGGGCTGCCGAGGGGGTTACGCATCAGCGACTGGAAAATCGCGCCGCTGACGCCGAGCGCCGCGCCCACCAGGATCGCCATCGCCACGCGCGGCAGTCGCCATTCGGTGACCACCATGGTGATGTTACGCGGCGCGCTGCCGGTGAGGGCGTGAAAGACCTGCGCGAAATCAAGCGTTACGGCACCGCTTTGCAGGCTCCAGACCGCCAGCAGAGTAATGGCGATAGCCAGCAGGAAGATGCTGGTGAGTAAACGACGGGAAGGAGCTATCATGCGCCACCTCCGCGTCTGCGTCGTACCAGGAAGATCAGCACCGGCGCGCCGATAAACGCGCTCACCACCGAGACGCGCAGCTCGCCGGGCACCAGCAGGCGGCCCAGCACGTCGGCAAACAGCAGCAGGGCAGGGGTGGCCAGCAGCGTGACCGGCAGCGACCAGCGGTGGTCCGACCCCACCAGCCAGCGCGCCATGTGCGGCATCATCAGGCCGATAAAGGCGATCGGACCGACCACGGCGGTTGCGCTGCCGCTCAGCACGGTGATAGCGAGCAGGCCAGTCAGCTGCGTGCGCGCCACGCGGTTGCCGAGGGCGGTCGCGGTGTCGCTGCCGAGGCTCAGGCTGTTCAGCGACCGGCTTAAACACAGCGCCACGACGGCGGCGATAATGACCGGGATTGCCACCACGTTTAAGGTTTCAAGGGTGCGGATATCCAGCGAGCCGGCCTGCCAGAAGCGCAGCTGGTCGTAGACGTCCGGGTTGAGCAGGGCGATGCCGCTGGACAAGCCTTCCAGCACCGCCGCGAGCGCTACGCCCGCAAGCGTCAGGCGAACCGGGCTCAGCTGCCCGCCGCCCTGACTGCCGGTAAACGCAACCACCAGCGAGGCGGCCAGCGCGCCGCAGAAGGCCATCGCCAGCTGTTCAGAGGGTGACGTCAACCCGAACAGCGCCGCGCCGAGCACGATGGCAAAGCTGGCCCCGGAGTTGACGCCAAGAATGCCGGGGTCCGCCAGCGGGTTACGGGTAAGGGTTTGCATCAGGGCACCCGCAAGGCCGAGCGCGCCACCGGCCAGCAGTCCGGCAAGAGTGCGGGGCAGGCGGGCGTCGAGCACGATGGTGCAGTCCGCGCTCTGACAGGTTCCGGAGAGCGCATCAACGATAACGTTGGCGGGTAGCGGCTTCGCGCCGACCAGCAGGCTGAGTGCAATCGCAAGGATTAGCAGTAGCAATAATACGGGCACGGCAATGGCGCGCGCCGCAGAAGAGGAAAACGACATAGCAACATCCATGATTTGATAATGATAGTGATTATCGTTATCTATCTTATTTGGCTATGTTAGCATGTGCGCCCATGGAATGGGTAGAAATAGACTCAAGGCTTTGTCATGAATCAAAAATCCTGGCTGCTTAACCTCAGCCTGTTGAAAACGCACCCGGCGTATCGCGCCGTTTTTATCGCTCGCTTTATCTCCATTTTGTCCCTCGGCCTGCTCGGCGTGGCCGTGCCGGTACAGATCCAGACCATGACGCACTCCAGCTGGCTGGTGGGGTTATCCGTCACCTTAACCGGCGGGGCGATGTTCATCGGCCTGATGGTCGGCGGCGTGCTGGCGGACCGCTACGAGCGCAAGAAGCTGATCCTGCTGGCGCGCGGCACCTGCGGCGTGGGCTTTATCGGGCTGTGTCTGAACGCCATGCTCCCTGAGCCGTCGCTGATGGCCATTTATGCCCTCGGGCTGTGGGACGGCTTTTTTGCCTCCTTAGGCGTGACGGCGCTGCTGGCGGCGACGCCCGCGCTGGTCGGGCGCGAGAACCTGATGCAGGCGGGAGCAATCACCATGCTCACGGTACGCCTCGGCTCGGTGATTTCGCCGATGGTCGGCGGCCTGCTGCTGGCCACCGGCAACGTGGCGTGGAACTACGGCCTTGCCGCGGCGGGCACCTTTATCACCACCCTGACGTTACTGCGTCTGCCGCTCCTGCCCCCGCCGCCGCAGCCGCGCGAGCACCCGCTGAAGTCCCTGATGGCCGCGATTCGTTTTCTGTTCAGCAACCCGCTGATTGGCGGCATTGCGCTGCTCGGCGGCCTGCTGACGATGGCGAGCGCCGTGCGCGTGCTTTACCCGGCGCTGGCGGGCGAGTGGCAGATGAGCGCCTCAGAGATTGGCGTGCTGTACGCCGCCATTCCGCTCGGTGCGACCTGCGGGGCGCTGACCAGCGGTAACCTGGCCCAAAGCGCGCGTCCGGGCTTGATTATGCTGGTGGCGACGCTGGCCTCGTTTATCGCCATCGGCTTCTTCAGCCTGATGCCGGTCTGGGCGCTGGGGGTGATGTGTCTGGTGATTTTCGGCTGGCTGAGTGCGGTCAGCTCACTTTTACAGTACACCCTGATCCAGACCCAGACGCCGGAAGGGATGCTGGGGCGTATCAACGGCCTGTGGACCGCGCAGAACGTGACGGGCGATGCGATTGGCGCGGCGATCCTCGGCGGGCTGGGGGCGATAATGACCCCGGTGGCGTCGGCGAGCAGCAGCGGGTTTGTGTTAGCGATGGTTGGCGCGATCTTACTGGTGGCGCTGGTGGAATTGCGGCGGTTCAGGCAGGAGGTCGTGTTGAACGACGGTGCGGCCTGATGCCCTCACCCCGGCCCTCTCCCATGAGGAGAGGGAGGGAAAATGCCTACTTAAACAACGCATTCAATCTGTCTAACACCAGCATCGCGCTGTAATAATCCAGGCGGAACGTCTCCGTTCCCAGCGCCCAGACGCGTTTGTTTTTCACCGACGGTAAATGCGCCAGCAGCGGGTTGGCGTAAATCGCATTCACGTCTTTCTCGTCGCCGGCAAACACGAACAGCCCTTCGCCGTTCAGCCCCGTCGCCAGATTTTCTCCACCCAGCTGAATAATGTCGTGACGCTTGCCCTGGCTTTTTGAGGTGTGCAGCCCATCGGGTAACGCCGCCAGCGTAAAGCCCAACTGGTGTAACAGCTTGCCCTGCGCCGATTCTGTCGTCCACAGGTTCGCCGTGTGCGCGGCGGCGGTGTAGACGATGGCATTCACCGGCTGCGGCGGCAGTTTCATCTGCTGTTTCATCTGCGCGAGCTGTTTATCGAACGCGGCGATGCGTTCAGCGGCCTGTTTCTCGTGCCCGGTCATCGTGCCCAGCTGGGTCAGCAGTTCCTGCCAGCTTTTGTCGTCGTAATTGATGATAAGCGTCGGGGCGATGGCGGAGAGCTGATCGTACAGCGCCAGCGCGGAATCCCCGCCGGTGGCGCTGATTAGAATCAGGTCCGGCATCTGGGCGGCCACCGCTTCGGCGCTCGGCTCGCCGATGTACAGCCGTGCAACCTTACGCTGTTTTGCAATATCCCCCCACTGACGCAGGAAACCCTGCGCGTCCGCCACGCGGTTGTTCGGCGTGGTTGCGCCGCTGGCAATGACCGGCGCGTCAATCGCCAGCAGAGATCCGGTTAAGGTCACGCTGGTGGAGACAATGCGCGTCGGTTTGCTCTCAAGCGTATGCACGCCGCGGCTGTCGTTGACCTGGCGCGGCCAGTCTGCGGCGGTGGCTGAGGTTAGTCCTAAAACAAAAAGTCCTGTCAGAAGAAGGGCATTGCGGCAAACGGCAGCGATTTTCACAGAGCGGCATCCTGTTTTTATTGAAGATAATGCTTCTCATTTTCATGGTTGCCGGGAAGGGATGCAAGCGTTTGTCGCAGAAGTTAATGGCCCGACGGTTGACAGCGGCGCGCTGTGGGATTAGGTTAGCCGACGAAAATATAAATGATAATCATTATTGCTTCTTTTATCATTTTGAGGAGGATGATATGGACACGTCCCTGGCTGAGGAAGTTCAGCACACCGCGACCACGCTGCAATCAGACAGCTTTTTCTTTATGTCGCCTTACCGCAGTTTTACCACCTCAGGCTGTTTTGCCCGATTCTCTGAACCTGCCGTCGGCGGCGACGATCCGGCGGGGCAGTTCCAGCAGAAATTAGCCCAGGCTTTCCGGGATGCGAAAGCCAGCGGCATCGCCCATCCCGTCATGGTAGGGGCCATCCCGTTCGATACCCGCAAGCCGTCTTCGCTGTTTATTCCGCAACGCTGGGAGACGTTTTCCCGTCCCGCGCGTCAGCAGTCCGCACGCTATTTCTCCGGCGCGCAGGGGCTGAAGGTGGAACAGCGCACCGAGATCCCCGCTCAGCCCGTTTTTGAAGAGATGGTCGCGCGCGCCGCGTCGCTCACCGCCACGCCGCAGGTGAATAAGGTAGTGCTGTCGCGCCTGATTGATATCGCCACCGACAAAAAAATGGACAGCGGCGCGCTGATGGAGCGTCTGATCGCTCAGAACCCGGCGAGTTTTAACTTCCACGTGCCGCTGGAAGACGGCGGCGTGCTGCTCGGCGCCAGCCCGGAACTGCTGCTGCGCAAAGAGGGCAGGCACTTTAGCTCGCTGCCGCTGGCAGGCTCCGCGCGCCGCCAGCCGGACGACGTGCTGGATCGCGAGGCGGGCAATAAGCTGCTGGCCTCCGAAAAGGACCGCCACGAACACGACCTGGTGACCCAGGCGATGAAGGCCATTCTGGAACCGCGCAGCCATCACCTGAGCATGCCGTCTTCCCCGCAGCTCATCACCACGCCGACGCTGTGGCATCTGGCGACGCCGGTTGAAGGTGACGCGCGCGAGAACGAAAACGCCCTGACGCTGGCCTGCCTGCTGCATCCGACCCCGGCCCTGAGCGGCTTTCCGCATCAGGCGGCTAAAGAACTGATTGCCGAGCTGGAGCCGTTCGACCGCGAGCTGTTCGGCGGCATCGTCGGCTGGTGCGACAGTGAAGGCAACGGCGAGTGGGTGGTGACCATCCGCTGCGCGCGTCTTCACGAAAATACCGTTCGCCTGTTTGCCGGCGCGGGCATTGTGCCTGCCTCCTCCCCGGTGGGCGAGTGGCGTGAGACGGGCGTGAAGCTCTCCACCATGCTTAACGTGTTTGGTTTGCACTAAGGAATACCCATGACCATCCCTTTTACCCGCTGGCCTGAGGATTTTGCCCGCCGCTACCGTGAAAAAGGCTATTGGCAGGATCTGCCGCTGACCCACATCCTGACGGACCATGCGCAAAGCGATGCGGTCGCGATTATTGACGGCGATCGCCACATCACCTACCGCGCGTTTAATGAGGCGGTGACGAATCTGGCGTCTGCCCTCCAGGCGCAGGGGCTGCACCGCGGCGAGACCGCGCTGGTGCAGCTCGGCAACGTCGCCGAGTTTTACATCACCTTTTTCGCGCTGCTGCAGATCGGCGTCGCGCCGGTTAACGCGCTCTTTAGCCATCAGCGCAGCGAGCTGAACGCCTACGCCGCCCAGATCAAACCCGCCGTGCTGATCGCCGATCGCCAACATGCCCTGTTCGCGGTGGATGATTTTCTCAATACCTTTGTGGATGAACACCGCTCGGTTCGCGCCGTGCTGCTGCGCGGCGATAAGGGTGAACATGCGCTGGAAGCGGCGATTGCGCGCCCGGCGGACAACTTCATCCCCAACCCGACGCCCGCAGACGAGGTGGCGTTCTTCCAGCTCTCCGGCGGCAGCACCGGCACGCCGAAGCTGATCCCGCGTACGCACAACGACTACGACTACAGCATCCGCCGCAGCAACGAAATCTGCGGTATCACTGCGCACACCCGTTATCTGAACGCGCTTCCCGCGGCGCATAACTACGCCATGAGCTCGCCGGGATCGTTAGGCGTGTTCACGGCGGGCGGCTGCGTGGTGCTGGCGAACGATCCGAGCGCCACGCTCTGCTTCCCGCTGATTGAGCAGCATCAGATCAACGTGACGTCGCTGGTCCCTCCGGCGGTGAGCCTCTGGCTGCAGGCGATTGCCGACGGCGCGGGGAACGCGCAGCTGAAATCCCTCAAGCTGCTCCAGGTGGGCGGCGCACGCCTCTCCGCCACGCTCGCGGCGCGTATTCCGGCGGAAATCGGCTGCCAGCTGCAGCAGGTATTCGGCATGGCGGAAGGGCTGGTGAACTACACCGCCCTCGACGATGCGCCGGAACGCATCATCAATACCCAGGGCCGCCCAATGTGTCCGGACGACGAGGTGTGGGTGGCGGACGAGGACGGCAATCCGCTCCCGCGCGGAGAAGTCGGACGTTTGATGACGCGCGGCCCGTACACCTTCCGCGGCTATTTCAACAGCCCGGAGCACAACGCCAGCGCCTTTGATGCCAACGGTTTCTACTGCTCCGGCGATCTGATCGCCATCGATGAGCAGGGCTACATCACCGTGCAGGGGCGCGAGAAAGATCAGATCAACCGCGGTGGCGAAAAGATTGCCGCCGAAGAGATCGAAAACCTGCTGCTGCGCCACGAGGCGGTGATCCACGCCGCGCTGGTGAGCATGGAGGACACCCTGCTGGGCGAAAAAAGCTGTGCGTATCTGGTGGTGAAACAGCCCCTGCGCGCGGTTGAGGTGCGCCGCTTCCTGCGTGAGCAGGGCGTTGCCGAATTTAAGCTGCCGGACCGCGTGGAGAGCGTGGATGCGCTTCCGCTCACGCCGGTCGGCAAAGTTGATAAGAAACAGTTGCGCCTGTGGCTTGCTGAACGCGCCCGGGGCTGAGGAACAGAGAATGGCCATTCCAAAATTAACCGCTTACGCGCTGCCAACCGCTGCAGAGCTGCCGACCAACAAGGTGAACTGGGCGTTTGAGCCGGAGCGCGCCGCGCTGCTGATCCACGATATGCAGGAGTATTTCCTGAACTTCTGGGGCGAAAATAGCGACATGATGCAGCAGGTGGTGGCGAACATCGCTAAACTGCGCGCTTACTGCAAAGAACACAATATCCCGGTGTACTACACCGCGCAGCCGAAAGAGCAGAGCGATGAAGACCGCGCCCTGCTGAACGACATGTGGGGGCCGGGCCTGACCCGCTCGCCGGAGCAGCAGCGTATCGTGGCTGAACTGACGCCGGACGAAGCGGACACCGTGCTGGTGAAGTGGCGCTACAGCGCGTTTCACCGCTCGCCGCTGGAGCAGATGCTGAAAGAGACCGGCCGCAACCAGCTGCTGATTACCGGCGTGTATGCCCACATCGGCTGCATGACCACCGCCACCGACGCCTTTATGCGCGACATCAAGCCGTTCTTTATCGCCGACGCGCTGGCGGACTTCACCCGTGACGAGCACCTGATGTCGCTGAAATACGTGGCCGGACGTTCGGGCCGCGTGGTGATGACCGACGAGCTGCTGCCGTCCGTTCCGGCAACGAAAGCCGCGCTGCGCGCGCTGATCCTGCCGCTGCTGGACGAGTCCGACGAGCCGATGGATGACGAAAACCTTATCGACTACGGTCTGGACTCGGTGCGCATGATGGCGCTGGCCGCGCGCTGGCGAAAGGTGCACGGCGACATCGACTTCGTGATGCTGGCGAAAAATCCGACCCTTGACGCCTGGTGGGCTCTGCTCTCCCGTGAGGTGAAGTGATGGCGGGGTTCGATTTTACCGGTAAAACGGTTTGGGTAACGGGCGCGGGTAAAGGTATTGGCTATGCGACCGCGCTGGCCTTTGTGGAGGCGGGCGCGCGGGTGACCGGGTTCGATCTGGCCTTCCCGCAGGACGATTATCCCTTTTCTACCGAAACGCTGGACGTGGCGGACGCGGCGCAGGTGGGCGACGTCTGCGGGCGTTTACTCGGCACCCTTGAGCGCCTCGACGTGCTTGTTAACGCGGCGGGCATTCTGCGCATGGGCGCGACGGACGAGCTTTCGCAGGAAGACTGGCAGCAGACCTTTGCGGTTAACGTCGGCGGCGCGTTTAACCTGTTTCAGCAGACGATGGGCCAGTTCCGCCGTCAGCAGGGCGGGGCGATAGTGACCGTGGCCTCCGACGCGGCGCACACCCCGCGCATCGGCATGAGCGCGTACGGCGCGTCGAAGGCAGCGCTGAAAAGCCTGGCGCTGACCGTCGGGCTGGAGCTGGCGGGCAGCGGCGTGCGCTGTAACCTGGTATCGCCGGGCTCAACGGATACCGACATGCAGCGCACCCTGTGGAAAAGCGACGACGCGGAACAGCAGCGTATTCGCGGCTTTGGCGAGCAGTTCAAGCTCGGCATTCCGCTCGGCAAAATCGCCCGTCCGCGGGAAATTGCCGCCACCGTGCTGTTCCTTGCGTCCGATGCCGCCAGCCATATTACCCTGCAGGATATCGTGGTGGACGGCGGCTCCACGCTGGGGGCGTAATGATCTGGAAACGTCATTTATCGCTTGAAGAACTGAACGCCACCAGCGTGAATACCCTGGTGGCGCACCTGGGCATTGTCTATACCCGCCTCGGAGACGACACGCTGGAAGCGGAGATGCCGGTGGATGCCCGTACCCATCAGCCGTTTGGCCTGCTGCACGGCGGGGCGTCGGCGGCGCTGGCGGAAACGCTGGGCTCAATGACAGGTTTTCTGATGACCCGCGACGGGCAGAGCGTGGTCGGCACTGAGCTGAACGCCACGCACCATCGCGCGGTCTCTCACGGTAAGGTGCGCGGCGTGTGTCAGCCGCTGCATCTGGGGCGTTCGAGCCAGAGCTGGGAGATCGTGGTATTCGACGAGCAGGGGCGGCGGTGCTGTACCTGTCGGTTGAGCACGATGGTGCTGGGGTAGGCCATTCAGCTGAAAGTGATCGGCTTAACACTGTGGTGTAAATCTCTGGTTTGACCACGCATTATTGCGTTTCAAAGTTGTTAAATTTTATCGGTTGTTCTAGAAACAAAATGTAACATCTCACTGTTTCACAACAACGGACAACAACTATGAACAACTCAGGGAAATACCTTACGTGGGCGGTGCTCTCCGTTGTGGGAGCCTTTGCCTTGGGCTATATCGCCCTCAACCGGGGGGAGCAGATCAATGCGCTCTGGATCGTCGTCGCCTCCGTCTGCATTTATCTCATTGCGTACCGTTTTTATGGCCGCTATATCGCAAAGACGGTACTGGGCGTAGACGGCACACGCATGACGCCAGCCGTGCGCCACAACGACGGGCTGGACTACGTGCCGACCGATAAAAAAGTGCTGTTCGGTCACCATTTCGCGGCGATTGCCGGTGCAGGCCCGCTGGTGGGGCCGGTGCTGGCGGCGCAGATGGGCTACCTGCCGGGGATGATCTGGATCCTCGCGGGGGTGGTGCTGGCGGGCGCGGTGCAGGACTTTATGGTGCTGTTCGTCTCCACCCGTCGCGACGGCCGTTCTCTGGGTGAGCTGGTGAAAGAGGAGATGGGGGCAACCGCCGGGGTGATTGCGCTGGTGGCGACCTTTATGATCATGGTGATCATCCTCGCGGTGCTGGCGATGATCGTGGTGAAAGCGCTGACCCACAGCCCGTGGGGAACCTACACGGTCGCCTTTACCATTCCGCTGGCGCTGTTTATGGGGATTTACATTCGCTACCTGCGCCCGGGGCGCATCGGTGAAGTGTCGGTGATTGGCCTGGTGTTTCTGGTGTTCGCCATTATCTCCGGCGGCTGGGTGGCGGAAAGCCCGACCTGGGCACCATTCTTCGACTTTACCGGCGTGCAGCTGACCTGGATGCTGGTGGGCTACGGCTTTGTGGCGGCGGTGCTGCCTGTGTGGCTGCTGCTGGCCCCGCGCGATTATCTCTCAACCTTCCTGAAAATCGGCACCATCGTCGGGCTGGCCATCGGCATTCTGATTATGCGCCCGACCCTGACCATGCCTGCGCTGACCAAATTCATCGACGGTACCGGCCCGGTCTGGACTGGTAACCTGTTCCCGTTCCTGTTTATTACCATCGCCTGCGGTGCGGTGTCGGGCTTCCACGCGCTGATCGCCTCCGGGACGACGCCGAAAATGCTCGCGAATGAAAATCAGGCCTGCCTGATTGGCTACGGCGGCATGCTGATGGAGTCCTTCGTGGCGATTATGGCGCTGGTTTCCGCCTGCATTATCGACCCGGGCGTCTACTTCGCGATGAATAGCCCGATGGCGGTCCTGGCTCCGGCCGGTACCGTTGACGTGGTGGCCTCTGCCGCGCAGGTGGTGAGCGGCTGGGGCTTTGCGATTACGCCTGAAACGTTGACGAGCATCGCCAGCGAAGTGGGCGAGCAGTCCATTATCTCCCGCGCGGGCGGGGCACCGACGCTGGCGGTTGGCATGGCGTATATTCTTCACGGCGCGCTGGGCGGGCTGATGGACGTGTCGTTCTGGTATCACTTCGCCATTCTGTTTGAAGCGCTGTTTATCCTGACGGCGGTGGATGCGGGGACCCGTGCGGCGCGCTTTATGCTCCAGGACCTGCTGGGCGTCATCTCCCCGAAACTGAAGCGGACCGATTCGCTCCCGGCTAACCTGCTGGCGACGGCGCTGTGCGTGCTGGCGTGGGGCTACTTCCTGCATCAGGGCGTGGTCGATCCGCTGGGCGGGATCAACACCTTGTGGCCGCTGTTCGGTATCGCCAACCAGATGCTGGCAGGCATGGCGCTGATGCTCTGTGCGGTGGTGCTGTTCAAGATGAAGCGCCAGCGTTACGCGTGGGTGGCGCTGGTGCCAACCGCCTGGCTGCTAATCTGTACCCTGACGGCGGGCTGGCAAAAAGCCTTCAGCCCGGACAATAAGGTGGGCTTCCTGGCCATCGCCAACAAGTTTCAGGCGATGATCGACAGCGGTAAGATCCCGGCGCAGTACACCGAGTCACAGCTGTCTCAGCTGGTATTCAACAACCGTCTGGATGCCGGACTGACCATCTTCTTTATGGTGGTGGTTGTGGTGCTGGCGTTGTATTCTCTGAAAACCGCGCTGGCGGCGCTGAAGGTCGACACGCCGACGGCGAAAGAGACGCCGTACGAGCCGATGCCTGAAAACCTGGACGAGATTGTGACCCAGGCGAAAGGGGCACATTAACCTGTGTGCCGGGTGGCGCTAGCGCTTACCCGGCCTACATTTCCAGTGAGACCAGAATGATGTTCGACACCCTCTCCAAAGCAGGTAAGTACCTGGGCCAGGCCGCCAAAATGATGATTGGCGTGCCGGATTACGATAACTACGTCGAGCATATGCGCGTCAACCACCCGGACCAGACGCCGATGACCTACGAAGAGTTTTTCCGCGACCGCCAGGACGCCCGCTACGGCGGAAAGGGCGGGGCGAAGTGCTGTTAACCCTCTTTCGGTAAATAGAGGCTGATTTGCTCCTGCTTGCAGCCATAAATTGCCGCCAGCTTTTCGCGGGTGCGCTTTTGCGGACGGGAGTCCAGCGCTTCAAGCTGTGACACGGCAGACTGGGTAATGCCCAGTTTCTCTGCCACCTCCTGCTGGGATAGCCCGCGCAGGATACGCCACGCGGCCTGCAGGCTGACGTTCTCGCTATGCATGATGTCGCACACTTCACCCGGTAAACCTACGTTATCGTAGATATCTGATTCGTAAGGGATGTCTTCCCAGTCGCTTTCATCATCGTCATCATACTCAAGCATGGCTAAACGCATGCGAAAATATTCATCGTAGGGAATGACAACATACTGTTTTTTTCCTGCTTCATCCTTTATGAACTGAACAGTCATATTCCGTATGCTCCTCATGAAGGTAGGTGGTGGTTGTCCGGCGTTTTACCGCCACTACGTAACAGGTATCACCCGGCGGGTCTCCGAAGGTGTAAATGACCCTGTAATCACCTGATCGCAACCTGTAGTGGTTTTCGGGAGAAGATAATTTCTTGATATCCGCGACAGGTGATGTTTTATCATCCATCTTCTCCAGCCTGAATTTAATGCGGTTCTGATATCGCGTATCGATTTTAGAAAATTGCTTCTCTGCTGTTTTTGACCACACGATCTTCATCCGTACCTCCACTGTACGCCCACACAAAATGTAAGGAAATAATAAGACTATTAGATAAATTCCGAATTTCTTATGGGGTACTGTAGAGCGGAAAAAAAGCGCAGGTAAGAGGCAAAACGCAAACCGTCGAGGCGGCTCGACAAGGCCTCTGCCGGGCGACAGAGGCTTGCAGGAATATTGCGATCAGGCGTTCAAACCGCCGTCCACGTCCAGACCGGTGCCTGAGATCTGCCCGGCTGCCGGGCTGGCGAGGAAGGTAACCGCCGCCGCGACGTCTTCCGGCTGGCCGTAATGGCCCAGGGCAATAAGCTGACGCTGTGAGTCAGCCTGTTCACCGTCCTCCGGGTTCATATCGCTGTTGGTCGGTCCGGGGTGCACCAGGTTAACGGTAATGCCGCGCGGGCCAAGATCGCGGGCCAGACCGCGGGTGAGGGAGTTCAGTGCAGATTTGGTCATTGAGTAGACGGCAATCCCCGGCTGTGCCACGCGGTTCGCCAGACAGCTGCCGATGTTGATGATGCGCCCGCCGTCGGACATATGCACCAGCGCTTCCTGAATGGCGATCACCACGCCGCGGATGTTGACGTTGATCAGTGCGTCGATGTCCGCCAGCGTCATGGACTCCAGCGGGCCGCCGCGCGCGATACCGGCGTTATTGACCAGGATGTCCAGTCCGCCGAGAGACCGTGCCGCATGGGTGACGGCATCCTGAATCGCCTGCGCGCTGGCGCTGTCCGCCTGAATGGCCTCGCCGTGCCGCCCCAGCGCCTTAATTTCATCGGCGACCGCCTGTGCTTTATCGGCGGATTTTTCATAGGTGATGACCACATCAGCACCGGCGCGCGCCAGCGACAGGGCAATCGCACGACCCAGCCCGCGGCTGGCGCCGGTAACCAGCGCCTTTTTACCTGTTAAATCGATCTGCATGATGACCTCGTTACGAGAGTGGTGAGAACCATCATTAGGTATAGCCCGTCGGCGCAATTAACGGCGGAAGGATTCCACCTTCTCAAACGCGGCGCGCAGAACCTCAGGCGTTAACGTCACCGGCAGATAGTGAATCGACTCCACTGGGCGCAGCGTGTGGGCGATGACCTTGTCGAGATCGTCGCGGTTATTGATGTCGACGTCCAGCTCGCGAAGCGTGGTCGGCAGGTTAAAGCGCCGGTATGCCGCCACCAGCTGTGCCAGCACGTCGTCCTGGCCGAGCAGGGCACTCTGCACCAGAATGCCGTAGGCCACCTTGGTGCCGTGCAGGTATTTTTCCGTCTGCGGCAGCACGGTCAAGCCGTTGTGCACCGCGTGTGCCGCCGCCACGCGGGTGTAGCGTTCGCCCAGGCCGCCGACCATCCCGCCGCCGGCAATAATGGCGTCCACCACGTCCCGAAACGCCTGCGTTAGCTCGCCGCGCTGCTGGTCGGCAAGCGCTTGCTCACTGTGTTCCAGCAGCACGTCGCGGATCGCCAGCGCGCCGTTAAGGCCAAGGCGCACGGTCAGCGGCAGGATTTCCGGCTGTGGGGCGAGAACCACCGCTTCGTACCACTTCGCCAGCGTATCGCCGATGCCCGCCAGCAAATATTCCGCCGGGGCGTTCAGAACGATCCGCGGCTCCACCAGCACCAGAAAGTTAGCGTCGTCAAAAATCTCAAACTGCAGCGCCTGACCGGCATCGTTGTACCAGACGGAGAGCGGCGTCCACGCTGCGCAGGTGGCGGCGATGGTGGGAATGCCCACGAACGGAACGCCTAAGCGGCGCGCCACGGCCTTAACGGTGTCCATCACCGCGCCGCCGCCCACGCCAATCACCACGCTGGCATCGCTTCCCGCTTCGTTCACCAGCCGGGTGACGTCGCGCTCGCTGCAGTGGCCTTTAAACAGCAGGTGCTTCGCCCCCGGCGCGTTAAAACTCTGCGGCAGATAAGGGCGTGCGCCCTCTATTGCCCGCTCGCCGTAAATCCACACCGCGCGGGAAAGCTGTTCCGGGGTAAAGAAGTCATTCAGATGCGCAAGGCTTCCGGAATGGGAGAAGTAGTTCGCCGGGCCGGGCACGACGCGGATGTCGGTGTTGCTCATGGTGTTGTCCTTTTTTCGCAAGCGCTAACCCGATGTTATGTCTGGACATCCGGATGGCTAATAATATTTCGCTTTATCTTATGCCTTTTCCGTCGTTGTCAGTCAACCGGAGCTGTGAAAAATTCGATAAATCAGAAGAGTTATGAAGGATTTACGCGGATGGTTTCCAGTCGTCTTGAAATGCGCGGTATCAGCCTGGCCTTTTCCGGCTTTCAGGCGCTGACGCGCGTGGACTTCACGCTGAACGGCGGGTCGGTGCATGCGCTGACTGGCGCCAACGGTGCGGGGAAATCAACGCTGATGGCGGTGCTGTGCGGGACGCACGACCACTATGAAGGCGAAATCAGCATTAACAACCAGCCGGTAAACATTCGCGAGCCGCTGGACGCCAAACGGCTGGGCATCCACCTTGTGCAGCAGGAGGTGGACGTGGCGCTGATCCCGGGGTTAAGCATTGCGGAGAACATCATGCTCGACCAGCTGGCGCAGCCGGGGCACCGCTACCGCTGGCGCACCGTTCGTCAGCAGGCGCGGCAGGCGCTGGCGCAGCTCGACATTACGCTGGACGTTCGCCGCTCCATCGACGGCTGTTCGTTGGCCGAAAAGCAGCAGATTTTGCTGGCACGCGCTTTGTCTCACCACTGCCGTTTTTTGATTCTTGACGAGCCCACCGCGCCGCTGGACGCGCACGAGAGCGAGCGTCTGTTTGCGGTGGTAAGACGTCTGCAACAGCAGGGCATCGGCGTGGTGTTTATCTCCCACCGCATTCACGAGCTGAAGGCCATCTGCGATACCCTGACGGTGCTGCGCGACGGCAAGCTGATTGAGTCCGGCCCGATGGCCGATCTCAGCGGTGAAGAGATTGTTGAGAAGATGCTCGGCCACGTGCTGAGCGATATCTACCCGCCCGCGCGACCGCCGCACGGTGACGAAACGCTGCTGCGAGTGGAAGGACTGCACGACGACGCGCTGCTGAAGGATATCTCCCTGCACCTGCGCAAAGGCGAAATCCTCGGCATTGCCGGGCTGGCGGGGGCGGGGAAAACCGAACTCTGCAAGGCGCTGTTTGGCGCCACCAAAAGCCGCGTGGCGCGCGGTGCGCTGAATCAACAGCCATGGCAGCCGCGCGACCCAGCGGACTCGGTGCTGCGCGGCCTGGCGCTGGTGCCGGAGGAGCGGCGCAAGGAGGGCATTTTTATCGACGAGCCGGTGAGCATGAACCTTGCCGTGTGCGCCGATAACAGCTTCTCGCGCTGGAGCCTGTTCGGCCATCGTCAGGCGTGGCGCTGGGCGGAGGAGGTGATCGCCCGCGTTGGCGTTCGCGCCCGCGGTCCCGGGCAGGTTTTGCGACGTCTGTCCGGCGGTAACCAGCAGAAGGTAGCCATCGGCAAGTGGCTGCGTAATGACGCCAGCGTGCTGATCTTCGACGAGCCGACCAAAGGCGTGGACGTGAAGGCCAAAACCGATCTGTTCCAGCTGATTGACGGCCTGGCTCGCGAGGGCAAAGGGGTGATTTACGCCTCCGGCGAGTTTGCCGAGCTGGTGGGACTGTGCGACCGCATCTGCGTCCTGTGGGACGGGCGCATCGTGGCGGAAATCGCCGGGACCGAGGCCCGTGAAGAGACACTACTTTATTATTCAACCGGAGGAACGGCGTCGTGAGCAAGGCCCTTTCAGTGACCGCGGCGGCGTCTGGCCGTCAGCAACTTTTTGATTTTCTCTATAAATGGGGCATGCTGCTCACCGTCGTCGCGCTGGTGGCCGTCTTTGGCCTGGCGTCGGACAGCTTCCTCGACCCGAACAACATCATCAATATTCTGCGCTCGATTGCCATCGTGACGGTGATTGCCGTTGGCGTGTCGATTTCGCTGACCGTCGGCGGGTTCGATCTCTCCGTGGGCTCCACGGCGTCGCTGGCGAACGCGCTGGTCATTTCGCTTTTTGTCTGGCACGGCTTCGGCACCACCGAGTCGATTGTAATCACTCTCGCGCTCTGTACGCTGGTCGGCCTGTTTAACGCTTTCCTGATCGTCATCCTGCGTATTCCGGACATGCTCGCGACGCTCGCCAGCTTGTTTGTCATCCAGGGCGTGGCGATGACCTACAGCTACGGCGGGTCGATTACCGAGAACATGGTGCTGCCGAGCGGCGACATGGCGGAAGGGACCATTCCGGCGGCGTTCAGCCTGCTGGGGCAGGTGCCGACCATCGTCATCATCATGCTGGCGGTGACCCTTCTGGCGCAGCTGGGGCTGTCGCTGACCACTCACGGACGCCGGATGTATGCCATTGGCGGCAACCCTGAAGCGGCGCGCCTCTCGGGCATTCGCACCACGCGCTACAAGGTGGCGGCCTATGTGATTGCCTCGCTGCTGGCGGGGCTGGGCGGCATTCTGCTGGCCTCCCGCATCGGATCGTCGCAGGTCAATGCGGGCGGCGGCTATCTGATGGATGCGGTGGCCGCGGCGTGGATTGGCTTCTCGCTGGCCGGGTCCGGCAAGCCGAACGCGCTTGGCACGCTGGTGGGGGCGGTGATCCTCGGCGTGCTGTCGAACGGGCTGGTGATGCTCTCCGTGCCGTATTACGCCATGGACATAATAAAAGGGCTGGTGCTCGCGGTGGCACTGGCGATTACCTACATACAAAAACGCTGACAACACAACGGGATAAAAAATGAAAAAGATTGCGCTCTCTTTGGTGGCACTGGGGTTACTCACTTCTCTGCCGGGATTCGCGGCCACGCCCGCGCCGGTTCCGGCCGCCATTGCGAACCACGACGGACCGATCCGCATCGCGGTGATCCGTAACCTCGGCTCGGACGACAACACCACGCAGTTTGTTGCCGGGGCCATTCAGGAAGGGAAAAAACTCGGCTTTAAGGTCAGCACCTTTTTGAGCAACGGGGATGACGCTAAATTCCAGGACTTCGTTAACCAGGCCATCAGCCAGAAATATGACGGGATCATCCTGTCGCAGGGCCGCGATCCGTACTCCACCGCGTTGGTGAAGAAGGCGGTGGATGCCGGGATCAAGGTTGCCGTTTTTGATACCGCCGTTAACGGCGAGATCCCGGGCGTGACCGTCACCCAGCAGGACGATGCCTCCCTGACGAATCTCTCCTTCGGCCAACTGGCGAAAGATTTCAACGGCAAGGCGAATATCGTCAAGCTGTGGGTGGCGGGCTTCCCGCCGATGGAGCGCCGTCAGGCAGCCTATAAAGAATTGCAAAAGCAGTACCCGGAGATTAAAGAGCTGGAGTCCATCGGCGCGGTCTCTTCTGACGTGCAGGGCGACACCGCCAACAAGGTGGGCGCGATCCTGGCGAAATACCCGAAAGGCAAAATCGACGCCATCTGGGGGACCTGGGACGCCTTCAGCCAGGGGGCGTATAAAGCGCTGAAGGAGAATGGACGCACCGAGATCAAGCTCTATAGCATTGACATCTCCAACCAGGATCTGCAGCTGATGCGCGAGCCGGGCAGCCCGTGGAAGGTGAGCGTGGCGGTGGATCCGAAGCTGATTGGTGCGACTAACGTGCGCCTGATCGCCAACAAGATTGCCGGGGAAGCCACGCCTGCCACTTACGACTTCAAAGCCGCTGCGATCCCGCAGGCGCTGCTGACCGCGCAGCCGGGGGCGGTGAACGTAGCGTCGCTGGGCAAAATCATTCCGGGCTGGGGCCAGACGGAAGATTTTATTGCGCCGTGGTTTGCGACGCTGGAAGCGAAAAATAAATGAGCATCCTCCCCACGCCAGAATACAGCCGCAATATGCGGCTGATCGGCCATAGCGATCAGGGCGGTCGCCCGGACGGCGTGCAGCTGATGGTGCACCGCGGTTTTGCCTATATCGGCCATATGGTGTCGCAGGGCTTTTCGATAGTAGACGTGCGCGACCCGAAAAACCCGAAACCCGCGGGCTATGTGCCTGCGCCGCCGGGCACCTGGAACGTGCACCTCCAGGCGCATGACGACCTGCTGCTGGTGATCAACGCCCGGGATCTGTTTGCCGATGCCCGCTTCGCCGACGAGAAGGTCTACTACACCCGTCAGGTAGGAGAAACCGTCAGCGACGTGCAGGACAGGGGCTGGAGCGCCGGGCTTCGCGTTTTTGATATCTCCACGCCGGACGCGCCGCGCGAAATTGGCTTTCTCTCGCTGAGCGGCATCGGCATTCACCGCATCTGGTACGTGGGTGGCCGCTGGGCGTACGTGTCGGCGCTGATCGACGGTTTTACCGACTACATTTTCCTGACCATTGACCTGGCGGACCCGCGCAAGCCCGAGGTGGCGGGGCGCTGGTGGCTGCCGGGTATGAACCAGGCCGAAGGCGAACAGCCGAACTGGCCGGAAGGGAAACGCTACGCGCTCCACCACGCGATTATTGCCGGCGATACGGCGTACGGCAGTTGGCGCGACGGCGGCTTAACGCTGCTTGACGTGAAGGATCGTACCCAGCCTAAGCTTATTAGCCACCGTAACTGGAGTCCGCCGTTTGGCGGTGGGACGCACACCGCGCTGCCGCTGCCGGACCGGGATCTGCTGGTGGTGCTGGACGAAGCGGTGCTCGATAACCAAGAAGACGGCGAGAAGCTGATCTGGCTGTTTGATATCCGCGAGCCGTCGAACCCGGTGAGCATCTCGACCTTCCCGCAGCCGAATGAAATCGACTACGTGGCGAAAGGGGCGCATTTCGGCCCGCACAACCTGCACGAGAACCGGCCCGGAAGCTTTGTCAGCTCAACGCTGATTTTTGCCACCTATCAGAATGCGGGCGTGCGCGCGTATGACATTTCTAATCCGTATCGCCCGGTGGAAACCGGTGCGCTGGTGCCCGCGGCACCGGAGAGGATGATGGACACGCGGCCGAATCGCCCGCAGGTGATCCAGTCCTGTGACGTGTTTGTGGACGCGCAGGGGATTATTTACAGCACGGACTATAACGGCGGGCTGTCGGTGATTGAGTATCTGGGGTGAGTTTTTGCCGTGTGCGAAATGTAGGCCGGGTAAGGCGCAGCCGCCACCCGGCAAACAAACGGCACTCAACTGTACTGCCGCACCCGCGCCACCAGATCTTCCGCGTTGTCGATACGGTCGGCAATGACAATCAGCGCCTTGCCGAGCGCGATCGCGTGGCGCAGACACTCGTGGCGCATGGCCTCGTCCTGGATGCTATCGATATCCGCGACGTGGGAAAGCCCGACGCTGCGGCGAATGAGTTCGGTGCCGCAGAACCCGATGGCATCATGCCAGACTTTTTTCAGGAACGCGGAGGCATAGCCCGGTGCGCTGAGCGCGGCGTCGCGGGCTTTCTCGTTTGCCAGCGCCTGGAAGCGTTCCGCGAAGGTGTTCCACAGCTCCTGAATATCGGTCAGGCGCTGCTCGCGCGCGGCGGCGGCATCGCGAATGCCCAGATGGCCCGGCAGGCCGCAGAAGTTGAGCAGCAGGTTGCCGATGGCGGTGCCGACGTCAAAGCCAATCGGCCCGAAATAGCCGAACTCGGCGTCGATGGCCTTCAGGCTGCCGTCGGCCACAAATATCGAGCCGCTGTGAATATCCCCGTGCAGCAGCGCTTCGGCATGCGAGAAGAAGCGGTGCTTCAGGGAGGCCACGGCAATTTTTAGCGGGGCGTCGTCGCGCAGGGCGGCGACGTCATTTTCCAGCTCGGCAGGGTAGTTATTGCGCTCATGAACCTGGTACGGATCGTTGAAGAACAGATCTTCGGTGATCTCACACATCTCCGGGTTGATGAATTTCGCCACCTGCGCTTTTTTCGCGTGCGGGTGCAGGTAGAAATCGCTGGTGTGAAACAGCGCATGCGCGAGATATTCGCCCAGCTGGCACGCCGCCTGCGGGTAGTAAATGTTGTTGATCAGCTCGCCGCGCCAGATGCGATGGCTGGAGAGATCTTCCATCACCATCACCGCCAGTTCCGGATCAAAGTGGTGGATTTTCACGGTGTGCTGCGGGCTGTGCTGGTAATGCTCGACCAGAGTTTGCGCCTCGAGGCGAGCGCGATCCAGCGTCAGCGGCCATGACTCGCCGACGCAGCGCACGTAGGGCAGTGCCTGTTTGACGATAATGCGGCTGACGCCCGCGCTGTCGTAAATTTTAAAAACCAGATTGAGGTTGCCGTCGCCCACTTCCTGCGCCTCTACCAGCGATGACGGATCGTCAAGCCCACCAAACTGCCTGGCATACTCCACGGCGTCCTGAGCGGTAAAGGTACGGTATTGCGACATGGCCTGCTCCTCACGAGTTAACTAATTAAGACATGTAGACGTCTATACATCTGGATTTCATCCTGACACAATGTGCTACAACAACGCAACAGGGAATTAACGACATGCAGACATTACAGACGACCAGCCTGCGGGTGGCGGATAACCAGCTCTTTATTCTCGACCAGCAGGCGCTTCCGCAGGAGAAACGCTGGCTGGATGCCTCAACGGTGGAGGCGCTGGTTGGGCATATCCACGCTCTGCGCGTGCGTGGCGCGCCGTTGATTGGTCTCTCTGCAAGCCTGCTGCTGGCGCTGCTGGCGGAAAACGGCAAAAGCCGCGATGAGCTGGCGGTGGCGCTGGAAACGCTTCGCGCATCCCGCCCGACGGCTGTAAACCTGATGAACAACCTCGACCGCATGAAGTTTGCGCTGTGGGAAGAGGATTTCGTTCCGGCGCTGGTGGCTGAGGCGCTGCGCCTGATTGACGAAGACAAACGGCTTTGCGACGCGATTGCAAAAGCGGGCAGCGCGCTGGTGAAGCCCGGCAGCCGTCTGCTGACCCACTGCAACACCGGCGGGCTGGCAACCGCGGGCGTCGGTACGGCGCTGGGCGTGATTGCCCGCGCGCATCAGGAGGGTAACGTCAGCAGCGTCTGGGTGGATGAAACCCGTCCGCTGTTGCAGGGCGGCAGGCTGACCGCATGGGAGCTGGGCGAGCTGGGGGTGCCGTATCAGCTGATTACCGACTCCATGGCCGCCAGCCTGATGGCGAAAGGGCAGGTGGACGCCGTGTGGGTGGGGGCCGATCGCATCGCCGCTAACGGTGATGTGGCGAACAAGATCGGCACTTATTCGCTGGCGGTGCTGGCGAAATTCCACGGTATTCCGTTCTACGTCGCCGCCCCACAAACGACGCTCGACCCGGCCTGCCCGAACGGGGATGCGATCCCCATCGAGCAGCGCGCCGCCAGCGAGGTGACGGGCGTTGCCGGAAGCTTTGGCGCGGTGCAGTGGGCGCCGGAAGACGCGCAGGTCTATAATCCGGCATTCGACGTCACGCCTGCCTCGCTGATTAGCGGCTGGGTGCTGGATACGGGTGTGGTCACGCCGGATGAGGTGGCGGAAGGGAAATTTGCCTGAGTCCGGCTATCCTTTAAGGGGGTTCCCTGAGAGGACAACATTGTGACGCTCGATCCTGAAACAGACTTAAAACTGGAGCGCGTGGTGGACGCACCGCGCGACCTGCTCTGGCTCTGCTGGACCACGCCCGAGCACATCAAAAACTTCTTCATTCCTGCTCCGCACAAGGTGACCGAATGCGACCTCGACTTGCGCGTGGGCGGGCGGTTCAACACCGTGTTTGAGGTAGACGGGCAGGGGATGGATAACCGGGGTGTCTTCCTGGAAATCGACCCGGGGAAAAAGCTGGTGTTTACCGACGGCTATACCGAAGGCTGGAAACCGGCCGAGAAGCCGTTTATGACGGCAATTTTGTTGCTGGAAGACGTCGGGGAGGGGAAAACCCGCTATACGGCGATAGCGCGCCATCCGACGAAGGAAATCCGCGAGCAGCATGAACAGATGGGCTTCCACGGAGGGTGGGGGATAGTGCTGGATCAGCTGGTGGAGTATGTGAAAGGGCTTAACGCGTAGTGCGCGCTGGTGCCCTCACCCCGACCCTCTCTCACAGGGCTGAGGAATCCCCAGTAATTCTTAAGCAGAAGCATTAACGTTGTTTCAGAACGATTTAAGGCTTTCAGCGATGCTCTGGTCCGGCTGTAAATCGCTGAGGCGTTTCCTGCAGGCCGGGGCGAGGCGCAGGGATGCGCCGAGAGGGCGGGCTTTACAGGGACGTTACCTCCGCCCGTACCCGATAAGCCGGAAGGAATAAGCCGAGGGCACCGCGAAGCGGCGATTTACCGCCGGGAGCCCGGGTCGCCAGGGTGGTGGCGACTGAGCCACCCTGGCACGTTCACCGGTCATGTCGTTACAGAGTAGCAGGGAACATAAAGTGAACGGAATGACCACCACAGCCGTATGTTCCCCTCACCCTAACCCTCTCCCCAAAGGGGCGAGGGGATTGTTCAGTGCTAGCTAGCATTAATTTGTGGGGAACCCTCAGCCCACAGGGAGAGGGAGAAAAGATCAGGCCAGGCGTGGATAGGCATCCGCGATTGCATCGCCCGTAAACTGCGCCACCCAGCCTTCCGGATTGTCGAAAATACGAATGGCGGTAAAGTTCGGCTCTGAACCCATATCAAACCAGTGCGGCGTGCCCGCCGGCACGGAAATCAGGTCGTTTTTCTCGCACAGCACCTGATAAACCTCATCGCCAATGTGCAGGCAGAACAGCCCGGCACCTTCCACGAAAAAGCGTACTTCGTCCTCGCCGTGGGTGTGTTCGTTCAGGAACTTCGCGCGCAGCGCCTCTTTCTGCGGATTGTCGGCGCGCAGGCTGATCACGTCCCAGCTCTGATAGCCTTTCTCTGCCACCAGCTTGTCGATCGCGTGTTGATACGCTTCGATCACGGCTTCGGGCGCAGGATCCTGCCCTAAATCACGGTCTGCCGCCCAGCGCTCAAAGCGCACGCCTTTAGCGTTCAGCTGTTGAGCGATCTCGGCGGCGTCGGTGCTGTGCCACTGGTGCTGGCTGGCGTCTTTATCGGAATAAATGGTCAATGCGCTCATGAAGGGATCTGCTCCGGATTAATCTCGTCAAACTGGTGGATTTGATGGTGATGGCTCGCGCCGTCATCTTCACCGCGAATCAGTTGCAGGGTGCGAAAACCCGCCTGTTCAGCCGCGTCCAGCTCCTGATGAATATCCGACAGGAACAGGATCTGCGACGGGGCGATGCCCGTTTGCGCCGCTATGTTCTTGTAAGACTGCACCTCGCGCTTGGCGCCGATGTGGGTATCAAAATAGCCGCTGAACAGATGAGTAATATCACCTTCGTCGCTGTAGCCAAATAACAGTTTCTGCGCAGCAACGGAGCCAGAGGAATAAACATAGAGATCAATCCCTTGCGCCTTCCATTTTTCCAGCGCGGGCAGAACGTCAGGGTACAGATGGCCGGTAAAGTCACCGTTGATGTAGCCCTCCTGCCAGATGATGCCTTGCAGGGCTTTGAGCGCCGTCGATTTGCGGTCTTCATCCATAAAGCTAAACAGCACGTTGATGAGATCGCCGACGCCGGCATGCGGATCGCTGATTTCATCGCGCAGGTTGTCCAGAATCGATTTGACCGGCTCGGCGTACTGCTGGGCGGTCACGAAGGCCGCCAGCCGCTCACGCGCGTAGGGGAACAAAACGTCATGGACAAAACGAATATCGCTGGTGGTTCCTTCAATATCCGTCACAATCGCGCGAATCATACTCTCTCCAGTTGTCGTAAACGCATTTCGCATTCAAATAAGAATTCTAAACCTTCCAGATGACGGCGGGCTTCGGCCACGTCGCGTCCCCAGCAGGTTAAGCCATGGCCGCGCAGAAGAAAACCATAATTAAGCGGACGCTCCTGGGCGTAATGGGCGATGCGCGAGGCGAGGGCGTCGATGTCCTGGTCGTTATCAAACACCGGGATGGCGACGGTATCCAGATGGGTAGTCTGCCCGGTAAGCGATTTCTGCATCTCGAAACCGCTGATATTCAGTTCGGCTTCTTTGACCAGACGCGACAGCACCGTGGCGTTAACGGTATGAACGTGCAGGACGGCGTTAGCCTCTGGGAACAGGCGATAGATAAGGGTATGTAGCCCGGTCTCCGCCGACGGTTTTCGACCGGACGGCGCCCGGTTGGTGGCGATCTCAACCTGTAGAAAATCGTCGGTGGTCAGGCTGCCTTTGTCCTTGCCGGATTCGCTGAGCCAGCAGAGGTGCTCGTCCTGACGCAACGACATATTACCGCCGGTGGCGGGTGCCCAGCCTTTGGCACCTATCCAGCGGCAGGCGTCGACCAGGTGTGTGAGCAGCAGGTTGTCTGTCATTTCCTTTTACCCCTCGGCCAGGAATATTGATATGGTTTAGACGTCTAAGCGTCTTGATTGCCAAAGACTAACATCGTGTTATAGTGACAGCAACATAAGTATTACAAGCAGGCACGACAACATGAGCAATAACGTATTGATCCCGCAGAGTAAACTTCCTGATCTCGGTACCACCATCTTTACGCAGATGAGCGCCCTGGCGCAGCAGCACAACGCGATTAACCTTTCTCAGGGGTTCCCGGATTTTGACGGTCCGAAATATTTGCAGGAACGTCTGGCGCACCACGTGGCGCAGGGTGCGAATCAGTATGCGCCGATGACCGGCGTGCAGGCGCTGCGGGAAGCCATTGCCGACAAAACGGCGGCGCTGTATGGCTACCACCCCGATGCGAACAGCGATATCACGGTGACGGCAGGGGCGACCGAAGCGCTGTATGCTGCCATCACCGCGCTGGTGCGCGCGGGGGATGAAGTCATCTGCTTTGACCCAAGCTACGACAGCTATGCGCCTGCGGTTGAACTCTCCGGTGGCGTGGTGAAGCGCGTGGCGCTCCAGCCGCCGCATTTCCGCCCGGACTGGCAGGCGTTCGCCGCGCTGCTGAGTGATAAAACGCGCCTGGTGATCCTGAACACCCCGCATAATCCGTCGGCGACGGTGTGGCAAAAGGCCGATTTTGCCGCGCTGTGGCAGGCTATCGCCGAGCGGGAAATTTACGTCCTGAGCGATGAAGTCTACGAGCACATCTGCTTTGCGGAGGAAGGGCACGCCAGCGTGCTGGCCCATCCGCAGCTTCGCGAGCGCGCGGTTGCGGTGTCTTCATTTGGAAAAACCTACCATATGACCGGCTGGAAGGTAGGGTACTGCGTGGCCCCGGCGGCCATCAGCGCGGAGCTGCGTAAGGTGCATCAGTACCTGACCTTTGCGGTCAACACGCCTGCCCAGCTGGCACTGGCGGACATGCTGCGCAGCGAACCGCAGCACTATCGCGAGCTGCCGGATTTTTACCGCGCGCGTCGGGATATGTTTGTAAATGCGCTGAGCAAAAGCCGTCTGGAAATTCTGCCGTGTGAAGGGACCTACTTCCTGCTGGCGGACTACAGCGCGATTTCCGATCTGGACGATGTCAGCTTTTGCCGGTGGCTGACGGAGGAGGTGGGCGTGGCGGCTATTCCGCTGTCGGTGTTCTGCGCCGATCCCTTCCCGCACAAGCTGATTCGCCTGTGCTTTGCGAAGCAGGAATCGACGCTGCTGGCGGCGGCGGAGCGTCTGGCGACGCTCTGACTATTTCACCGTCCAGGCTTCGGAATAGCGACGGTCTGCAAACAGCTCCAGCAGGCCGTTGATCTGCTTCAGGCGCAGCACCTCGTCGCTGTCCATCCCCAGTTCCTTACCGATTTTCTCATCGTTCCAGCCAAGCTGGGCCAGCTCCCGGACGATGTCGGACATGGCGTTGATCTGGTGGCGTCCCCGCGCGCGGTTGTGGCGGATGGTGGCGGCCATCCGGTCAAGCTTTTGCTGGCGATCTTTGCGCAGGCAGGTGACGGGCAAATAGCCCCGAAGCTGGCGCTTCAGCGCGGCCCTGCTTTTACCGATTTCGTGACGATGGAAGCCGTCGACAATTTCGTAATGCGCTGGCTCGCTTTCCGTCACCACGATGGGCTGCGTAAACCCGTCGAGCTCGAGCGATTGACTCAGCAAACGCTTTTCCGGCGGCGCCACGTTATTCGGGTTGTAGTCGTTGGCAACGATAGCGTCCTGCTTTATCCACAGCACGCAGTCGACGGGCTGGTCGCTGAACGGGCTGAGATGATGCATGGCCTGGCGAAAAGCATTGATGGCATCTATACGTTGCTCGTCGGTGAGCGTCTTTAAATAGGTTTCCAGTTCGGTAATCAGTCGTTGCTGCATAAGATCCCCCACTCATTGCGTTTTGATTTCATCCGTTCGCTATAGCGCTGATAGTGCTTTGGTTTGTTCGGGCTAAAGGAGAGGGCCCGACACCAGTAATCGTTGTTGAGCAGAACCTTGCAAATTCGCCGCCAGGAAGGGATATCCTTTGAGCCGATGTCACCCACCTGCGTCTCGGGAAGATCGGACATCCCGCGCTTCTGATACCAGTGCAGGTACACCGCGACTTTATTGCGATAATGTTCAGCCGTCTGTTGCGGCATGCTGTCGAGGAGCAGCATGGCGTACTCCTGCCAGCTGAGGTGGTCGGGCTTGAGGATCTTTCTGTGACCGTAGAAGTGGTTGTCGTGCCCCGCGTAAATTCCGCCGCTGCGCACGCCGCTGACGCGTGCGCACATGGCGGCCCAGCGTTCAGGTTCAACGACATGATAGAGCCATAAGCCCTGTCGCTGCTCCGGGCCAAAGGGTTCACAGATGCGCATGTAGCGCGGCGGCACGCCGGCCTGGTACATCAGATTGTAGAGGGGGTTATAGGCGCAGCCCGTTTTGGCAAACCAGGTCCAGATGTCGGCGGTTTTCCAGTCGTAGAGAGGATAGATATACCAGGCATGACCGCCGGGCGCGACGGTCGTCCAGGGTTTATCGTCGGAAAAGCGCTGCTTGCGCGCACAGGCGATTGCCAGGAAGCGGTTATAGGATTCGTCGGCGCGGATGCCCACCATCACTGCGGCGGGGCGCCTTCGCGCATACCATTCGGCAAAGTCCCTGACGAAGGCCTCAAAGGTCATCCCCTGCTGATAAAAATCAAAATAACACGTACTGGTGATGGCATCAGGCGGAGGCTGTCTGACCCAGCTTATGCCGGGTTCCCAGCACTGCCATTCCGGCTGGTACTGAGAGAGGGCATTTTGCGTGGTGATCGGCAGCGCCACCCACCAGAACTGATTGATGACGTCACGATATTGGGTCCTCATGTTCTCAATATGCTCAATGGTGCAGGAGAACTGTGCTTCCCAGTCCAGAAAGAGGACATCTATTTTTCTGTTCAACTGCCGCGCCCGCTGCGCAGCAAGATGAAGCATCACCGTTGAATCTTTTCCGCCAGAAAAAGAGACGCACACGCGGGTAAAATTTTGCAGCGTCCAGTTTATGCGTTCTGAAGCAGCCTCCAGAACGTTTTCCTGAAGAGGGTATTTATAGATAGACATGATGAGTCGCATCCTGCGTATGGAATACCGTTAATGCTATTAAACTGCCATCATGTTATTATATGTTCTCATTCTCAACTAATTATTTTACGCCTTCACTCTATTCTTTCTGGAAATACCTTCGCGATGACGCGTCCATTCTATTGAGCCAGCTTATGCATTTTTTCAATAAAGCTGGCGAATACGCTGCTGTTTAACGACGCGCGGTTGTAGACCATATAGATGTCCACTTCAGGTAATTTAAAGGGAGTGTTAACGATTTTTAATTTTAAGGCCGCTTTATAGGTTTCAAAAATGGACACGGAAATATAACCAACTAAATCAGACATGGCGATCATGGAGAGAAGCGAACTGAGGGAGTCTGACCGAAACGCGATGTTTCTTTCCGGGAACGCCTCGTTGACTTCAGCCTGACGCTCCTTCACGCCACTGTTGTTGCTTTGATACATCGTAAACTTTTCCTGGTACAACTCCTCGACGGAGACTTCTGTACCTATTCTGGGATGGTCTTCGCGGCAGATCATGACTGTGGGAATTGTGGTGAAATGCGAGCAGACAACGGAGCGATTATTAACGGGCGCCACGGTAAAAATGAGATCGGCTTTACGGTAGGCCAGTAAATCCTCTGCTGACTCCGCAGAGACAAGCATATCACGTTGTTCTACTGAGCAATTTTCCTGATTCATCAACAACTGAATAGGGTTGAGAAGGTAGCCTGGCGTCACCATCTGAGAACAATAAATGACAAAGTTTTTATTGATGTCGGTGCTGTGCATCAGGTTGATGGTCTGCTCAATCTGATTGAGGTTTTGCTCAAGATGCAGGTGCAGGTTAGTCCCGACGGTCGTGGGGGTGATCCCCTTGCCGGAACGGATAAACAGCGGATCGTTAAGCTGGCCACGCAGGCGTTGCAAAGACTGACTGACGGCTGAAGGGGTAATGTAAAGCGTTTCAGCGGCCTTGCTGATGCTAAGATGTTGATAGATACACTCAAAAATGACCAGTAAATTAAGGTCGAATTTTTTAAGGTCATAAAGATTTGCCATGTGTCATCCTGTTTGCCGTGAGTCTGTTGTTAACATATTGATGATAACTATAGATTAAAGCTAACCATTTACAATCCTTGTGGTTAACTAACTTAAAGTGTTATTTAAGTTATCTTAATATATCACGCCATCGGATTATTGAAATAGAATTACATGTGAGATTAAGATAATTTTATCTTTGAATGGGCTGGGTTCAATTTAATAAATGTTGACATTTATATATTGCCGTAAATTGATTACGTAAAGTTAATTTACGAGCGTAATGTATTTCTCTCAGTCAAAACCTATCACAGCCATAGGCAGGAACGCGCTTTTGATGGATTGCTCTCGATGGGTGCTGGTGGTGTAATCAACCTGCTGTTACGACCTTGATACAAGGTATGTAGAGCGCAACGCAACGCCAGCCTCGGCTGGCACTGAATGTACCTGCGGGGAATTCAGGTATCAGGGCCGCCCGTTGAGGCGGCCTTTATACTTTCTGGAGTACCGCAGCAGGTTCACCTTGCTGTCTTGTTGAAGTTGTAAGGTTTGGCTGATTGATTTGATAAAGCATACGCATTAGCCCCGATGAGCAAAGTTGGTTACCTTAGCTCTCAACGAAAACACGGAGGAAGTACAGATGTCTTTGATTAACACTAAAATTAAACCTTTCAAAAACCAGGCGTTCAAAAACGGTGAGTTCATTGAAGTAACCGAGAAAGATACCGAAGGTCGCTGGAGTGTCTTCTTCTTCTATCCGGCTGACTTCACCTTCGTTTGCCCGACCGAACTGGGCGACGTAGCTGACCATTACGACGAACTGCAGAAGCTGGGCGTAGACGTTTACTCTGTCTCTACCGATACCCACTTCACCCACAAAGCGTGGCACAGCAGCTCTGAAACCATCGCGAAAATCAAATACGCGATGATCGGCGACCCGACTGGCGCCCTGACCCGTAACTTCGACAACATGCGTGAAGATGAAGGCCTGGCCGACCGTGCAACCTTCGTGGTTGACCCGCAGGGCATTATCCAGGCTATCGAAGTTACCGCTGAAGGTATCGGCCGTGATGCTTCTGACCTGCTGCGTAAAGTGAAAGCGGCTCAGTACGTGGCTTCTCACCCAGGTGAAGTGTGCCCGGCTAAATGGAAAGAAGGCGAAGCGACCCTGGCTCCATCCCTGGACCTGGTCGGTAAAATCTAAGTTTTCACCATCCGGCAATCAATGGGCGCCCCCGCGCCCATTTCATTCCAGCACCATGATGCAAGTTGCATTCAGGCCGCCCGCAAAGGCAGCTTGCATGATGACGTCTTAAGAGAGGGAAGAACTATGCTCGACACCAATATGAAAACCCAGCTCAAGGCCTACCTTGAGAAACTGACAAAACCCGTTGAGCTGATTGCCACGCTGGACGACAGCGCGAAATCGGCAGAAATCAAAGAGCTGCTGGCAGAGATCGCTGAACTGTCTCCGAAAGTGACCTTCAAAGAAGACAATTCGCTTGCGGTTCGTAAACCCTCTTTCCTGATTACTAACCCGGGCTCGGACAAGGGACCGCGTTTTGCCGGCTCCCCGCTGGGGCATGAATTTACCTCACTGGTGCTGGCGCTGCTGTGGACCGGCGGTCATCCTTCAAAAGAAGCGCAGGCGCTGCTGGAGCAGATCCGCGATATCGACGGTGATTTTGAGTTTGAAACCTATTATTCGCTCTCCTGCCACAACTGCCCGGACGTGGTGCAGGCGCTGAACCTGATGTCGGTTCTGAACCCGCGCATCAAGCATACGGCGATTGACGGCGGTACGTTCCAGAATGAGATCACCGATCGCAACGTGATGGGTGTTCCGGCGGTGTATCTGAACGGTCAGGAGTTCGGCCAGGGCCGCATGACGCTGACGGAAATCGTTGCCAAAGTGGATACCGGCGCGGAAAAACGCGCGGCGGAAGAGCTGAACAAACGCGATGCGTACGATGTGCTGATTGTCGGCTCTGGCCCTGCGGGCGCGGCGGCAGCGGTTTACTCTGCACGTAAAGGTATTCGTACCGGTCTTATGGGCGAACGCTTTGGCGGCCAGGTGCTGGATACCGTGGACATTGAAAACTACATTTCCGTACCAAAAACCGAAGGTCAGAAGCTGGCCGGTGCGCTGAAGGCTCATGTCAGCGATTACGAGGTAGATGTGATCGACAGCCAGAGCGCCAGCAAGCTGATTCCGGCGGCGGTGGAAGGGGGCTTACACCAGATTGAAACCGCCTCTGGTGCGGTGCTGAAAGCTCGCAGCGTGATCGTTGCCACCGGGGCAAAATGGCGCAACATGAACGTGCCGGGCGAAGATCAATACCGTACCAAAGGCGTGACCTATTGCCCGCACTGTGACGGCCCGTTGTTTAAAGGCAAACGGGTGGCGGTGATCGGCGGCGGTAACTCCGGCGTGGAAGCGGCTATCGACCTGGCGGGGATTGTTGAACACGTGACCCTGCTGGAGTTCGCGCCAGAAATGAAGGCCGACCAGGTGCTGCAGGATAAAGTTCGCAGCCTGAAAAACGTCGACATCGTGCTGAACGCGCAGACCACCGAAGTGAAGGGCGACGGCAGCAAAGTGACCGGTCTGGAGTACCGTGACCGCGTAAGCGGCGACGTTCATAGCGTTCAGCTTTCGGGGATCTTCGTACAAATTGGCCTGCTGCCGAACACCACCTGGCTGGAAGGCGCGATTGAGCGCAACCGCATGGGCGAGATTATCATCGATGCCAAATGTGAAACCAGCGTGAAGGGCGTGTTTGCCGCGGGCGATTGCACCACCGTGCCGTACAAGCAGATCATCATTGCGACTGGCGAAGGTGCAAAAGCGTCCCTGAGCGCGTTTGACTACCTGATCCGCACCAAAACCGCATAATAAAAGAAAGTAAGACATACCTGCAGTAGCCACCTCTTTATGAGGTGGCTTTTTTTTAGATTTTTTTACCCTCAATTATCCTCGTTATTAACCCCTTCATGCGTTAATTACCTGCTTCGATCAAAGAAAATAATAAGCCTGCTGATAATATCTTGTCGTTTTTTATAGCGATAAATATTTATATTTAATATGAATGACAAAGATACATCTACTTCTTCAATATATGAGACGTTAACCCCATTTGAAATAAAGGGATTGATGTTTCGTGATTTCTTTAACGCGGCGGACATGGCATCGCGATGCGCTTCGTTACATCCTTTATTCCCGGAAAGTAAAACCTGGCAGCAGGATGAGGCGTTAGAGGTTGAGTATGATTTCAACGCCCTGTTTGTCGGCCCTGCAACGCTATTGGCGCCGCCTTATGCCTCGGTGTATCTGGACGAAGAGCCTCTGCTGATGGGCGCTACAACGCTGAGCGTACGCGAATTCCTGCGCAGCATCGGGCTTTTTGTGACCGGGGAAAATAGCGTTCCCGACGATCACGTCAGCTATGAAATGGAGCTGGTGGTGATGCTCTCCGCGCATGCCAGACATTCGCCGCAATATCATGACGCACTCGCCCGCTTTGTGCAGGGGCATCTTGAATTATGGCTCCCCGCATTTATTGCAAAAATAAAGGATTGCGCGAAAACATCCGCAATTAAATGTCTCGCGTTGCAGATGACTAATTGGTTTGATGAATTAAAGACGAGAGTAATATTATGAGTATTGATAAAGGGCAGCTAAATCGGCGATCCTTTTTAAAAGGACTGATTGCGCTGGGTACCGTTGCCGCATTACCCGGCGGACTATTATCATCCCGATGTGCCATGGCACAGCCCCCCATTCCGTTTAACCCAAAAACCTACAAAATTTACCGTAACGCTTGCCCGCGTAACTGCTACGACACCTGCAGCTTAAAAACCTGGGTCAAAGATGACGTCATCACCTTCGTTGACGGGGCAAGCGAGTCCACGTTTACACACGGTGCCCCGTGTGTGAAAGGGCTGACCTACCCGCGCCGGGTCTACTCCCCGGACCGTATTAAATACCCGATGATCCAGGATGGGCGCGGCAGCGGTAAATGGCGTCGCATCTCCTGGGATGAGGCCATGCAGCGCATTGCCAGCAAGATGCTGGAGATTAAAAAGAAAGACGGGTCTATGCTCGGCCTGGCGCTGTCGAAATACTCCGGCAACCTGGGCGTGATGAGTTATGCCGTGGAGGGGATGATGTCTTCTCTCGGTTACACCACGCGGTTCGCTGGTACGCCATGCTGGCCAGCAGGGATCGATGCCCAGCACTACGACATGGGCGACATGTGGTGTAACGACCCGGAAGATTTGGTGAAAGCCAAATACATCATTATCTGGGGCGCAAACCCGGCCTGGTGCTCCATGCATACCATGAAGTACATCTATCAGGCGCGTGAGAAAGGGGCGAAAGTGGTGGTCATTGATCCGCTGTTCTCGCAAACCGCCGCGAAAGCCGATTTGTATCTGCGCGTGCGCCCGGGATCGGACGGCGCATTGGCGCTGGGAATGGCGCGGCACCTGCTGGATATTGGCCGCGTCGACCAGGAGTTTGTGAACAACTTCGCGCACGGTTTCCCGGAATTTGAACAGTATCTGCGCAGCAATATCACCGTGGAGTGGGCATCTGAAATCTGTGGCCTGTCGGCAGAGGTGATTCGCCAGCTGGCGGAAGAGTTCACCGCGGTAAAACCTGCCACCGTCTGGATCGGCTACGGGATGCAGCGCCACGTCAACGGTGGGGCGAACGTGCGCGCCATTGACGCTTTTGTTGCCATGACAGGCAACATCGGTGTGGAAGGCGGCGGTGCCCGCTACGGCCATCTGCAGACCTGGGGCTACAACTATCATGCGATGACGCAGAAGCCACCGGTCGGATCTGTTGGCATGGTGGGAGAAAGCGGCCCGGTAGGGGAGTTCGTCAGCGACAGCGGCGAAAAGAGCCACTATTCCGACCGCGCGCTGAACCTGAACCAGACCGCGCAGAGCATTCTTGATGCCAACGATCCGCCCATTCGTATGCTGTGGGTGGCGTGCAAGAACCCGTTCGCGCAGGACTTTGACCGCAACAAAATGGAAAAAGCCTTCAGCAAGCTGGAGATGGTGGTCTGCGTCGATCAGTTCTTCAACGAGACGCTGCAGCATGCCGATATTGTGCTGCCGGTGACCACCACCTTTGAGCACTGGAACCTGTCATCGTCTTACTGGCATTACTGGCTTTCGGTGAATGAACCGGCCATTAAACCGATGTACGAGTGCAAGAGCGATTTGGATATTGCCGTGCTGCTCTCGCGTACCATCAACAAAATGGAGCCAGGCTCCTGTACCTTCCCGCAGGACATTGACCAGAAAAAATGGCTCGACCTTGAGTTCAATGAGGGCATGGCGAAGCAGTTCGGCATCCGCTCCTGGGACGATCTGCTGGATGGGCCGGTGAAAGCCAAAATGGTCAGCTCGGCGGCCTGGCACGACCGCAAGTTTAAAACGCCATCGGGCAAGTATGAGTTCCTCTCCGAGCTGTGTGAAAAGAACGGCCATAAAGCGCTGCCGGAGTATCTGCCTGCCGCGGAGGGCAAGCTGCCGTTCCATCTGTTTACTCCGCATTTGCAGTACGGCCTCCACTCTCAGTTCGTCAACCTCGACTGGATGCAGGTCTTCTGGCCGGAGCCGTTTGTCTATATCCACCCAACCGCCGCGCACAAGAAGGGGATTCGCGAGCTGGCGAAAGTCCGCGTGTTTAACGACGTGGGCGAAGTGGAGCTGCGGGCGAAAATCACCACCAACGTGCCGGAAGATTTCCTGGTGATGTATGAGTCCTGGTTTAACAAGCTTAAGTACAACGTGCAGAACGTCGTGAAAGATACGCCAGCCGATATGGGCAAGATGGCAACCGGCGCGCCTGGCGCGGCGATCCACAGCCAGTTTGTCGACATTGCCCTTATCGCGAATGAAGGAGCAGACGCATGAGACGCGCATTTTTAGTGAACAGTGATAAATGTATTGGCTGCCGCGGATGCGCCATGGCCTGCAAGAGCTTTAACCAGCTTGAGCCGGATCGCTTCTGGCGCTATGTCTATCCGCTGGATAAAGAAATTTATCCGCATGAGGAGCGTGCGTTTTTCTCGCTGGCCTGTAACCACTGTGAAAACCCGGCCTGTCTGGCGGCATGCCCGGTGGAAGCCTACACCAAACGTGATGACGGCGTGGTGGTCCATAACCCTGAACGCTGTATCGGCTGTAAAAACTGCATCCGTAACTGCCCGTACGGCGCGCCGCGCTTCAATGAAGAGACGCAAAAGGCGGAGAAGTGCAGCATGTGCTATGAACGTCTGGATATCGGTATGGCCCCGGCCTGCGTGAACGCGTGTCCTGTCGGTGCCCTGTCGATTATCGATCTGGATGCCGATCCGCTGCCGAACAATGCCGTGCAGTATCCGCCGGGCTTTCCGAAGATGCCTCAGCTTAATCCGGGTACGCGCTTCATTCTGGCCCGTCAGCCAAAACAGCCGGGGGATAAATAATGGAAAAGTACGAACTGCCGTTGGTGATTTTTACCGTGCTGAGCCAGATGTCCGTCGGGATGACGCTGCTCCTGACCTGGCGCACGCTGCGTAGTGAAGTGCATGGCACACGCCTTCACTGGCTGATTACCGGGCTGATTCTGGGCGTTGCCTCCATTGCCGCGGTGCTGCATCTGGCGCACCCGGAACACGCATACAACGCGTTGATTAACCTGAAACATGCCTGGCTGAGCCGTGAAATTCTGGGCGCGACCCTGTACGGCGCCATGATTGGGCTGGCCTTCCTGAGTAAGGGAAACAAAGGCGCAGCGCTGCTGGCGTCCCTGTTCGGGATCCTGCTGGTGGTGGTGCAGGGAATGACCTACGCGGCACCGGCGATGCAGGCCATTGCCAACGGCATCACCATGATGCTGTTCTTTGCGACGGTCTGGGTGATGGGCTGTGCCGCAACGCCGCTGCTCGGGCTGAAAGGATCAAACGCCGCGCTGCGCCAGGGGATTATCGCCCTGATGGCGCTGCTGATTGCCGCGCCGGTGATGTGGCTCAGCGGCGGTACCATCATGAGAATGACCGCTCAGGCCTGGTTAAGCTCGCCGCTCTATCTGGGCAGCCTGCTGTGCTGCGTTGTGGGTGGCGCGTTATCGCTGAAGCGCCAGCCGATGCAGAAAGCGGTGTTTGCGCTCCTGCTGGTGGGCGTGGTGCTCAGCCGCCTGACCTTCTTCGGCGATACCGTCAGCACCATCGTCAATATTGGTCACCTGTACTGATAAACAAAACCCCGCGAAAGCGGGGTTTTTTGTTGGTATTTACCTGACCACCATCACCGGAATATGGGTGTGGCGGGTCACGCTGGAGGCGTTCGACCCCAGCAGGTGAGTGGTAATGGAAGGATTACGTGAACCGATCACCACCACGTCTGCATTCAGCTCCGCGGCCAGTTCATTGACGGCATCGCGCACGCTACCGAACCGGACGTGGGTTTTGATGCGGGAAGGGTCGATGCCGAAATGCCCGACCATGGTCTGCAGCCGCGTTTCGGCTTCGTGCTGTAAGTGCTCCTCAAAGCGACGCACGTCGGCGGCAAAGCGGTGCAGGCTCAGGCTGGCAGAGCCCGGTAAGACGTGTAAAAGATGAATAATTCCGTCCTGCTGCGCGAGGAATTCCGCGTGGCGAACAGCTTTGTCGCTCAGTTCCATTTCGAAAACATCAACCGGCATAATGATTGTCTTATACATAACCGTTTCTCCTTGTTTATAAACGCTGGATACATTCAACCACAAAATATGAATGGTTTCTGTAAGCGCTTCGGCACTTTTCCTCTCTCGCCAGGATAAATCTCAAAAGGCGCGTATTTCCCGGCAGACTTTCAGGGGTAGCTACCCTTTATAAACTTACCTGAAACCTTTCGGAGGTAGCATGAAAGCACTCACGTACCACGGTCCGCACCATGTTCGCGTTGAGAATGTCCCCGATCCCATCATTGAACAGCCCGACGATATCATCCTGCGCGTCACGGCCACGGCGATTTGCGGCTCCGATCTGCATCTCTATCGTGGAAAGATCCCAAAGGTGCAGCACGGCGACATTTTTGGACATGAATTTATGGGCGAGATCGTCGAGTGCGGTCGAGAGGTGAAGGACCTGCAAAAAGGCGATCGCGTGGTGATCCCCTTTGTCATCGCCTGCGGTGACTGCTTCTTTTGCCGTCTGCAGCAGTACGCTGCCTGTGAGAATACCAATGCCGGGCAGGGCGCTGCGCTGAACAAAAAGCAAATTCCCGCGCCGGCAGCGCTGTTTGGCTATAGCCATCTCTACGGCGGCGTGCCGGGAGGGCAGGCGGAATATGTGCGCGTGCCGAAAGGCAACGTCGGACCGTTTAAGGTGCCGCAGTTGCTCTCCGATGATAAAGCCCTGTTTCTGTCTGATATTTTACCCACCGCCTGGCAGGCGGCAAAAAATGCGCAGATTGAAAAAGGCTCCAGCGTCGCCGTTTTCGGTGCCGGTCCGGTGGGGTTATTGACGATTGCCTGCGCACGGCTGTTAGGGGCTGAGCAGATTTTTGTTATCGACCATCACCCCTATCGGCTGCGTTTTGCCGAGGCGCGCTACGGTGCTATCCCCATCAATTTTGATGATGATAACGACGCGGCGGAAAAGATAATCGAGCAAACCGCCGGGCAGCGGGGTGTCGATGCCGTCATTGATGCCGTCGGGTTCGAAGCCAAGGGCAGCACCACGGAGACGATCCTCAGCAACCTTAAAATTGAGGGCAGCAGCGGCAAAGCGCTGCGTCAGTGTATTGCTGCCGTCCGGCGCGGCGGGGTGGTCAGCGTACCCGGCGTGTATGCCGGGTTTATTCATGGCTTCCTGTTTGGGGATGCCTTCGATAAAGGGCTGACGTTTAAGATGGGCCAGACGCACGTCCACGCCTGGCTGGGCGAACTGCTACCGCTGATAGAAAAAGGGCTGCTGACGCCGGAAGAGATTGTGACGCATTATCTCCCCCTGGCGGATGCGGAACGTGCCTATAAGATTTTCGAAAAACGGGAGGAGGAGTGCCGGAAGGTGATTCTGGTGCCCGGCGCGGAAACGCCTGAGGCCGCTGAGCAAAAAGTGAAGGGCCTGGTAAATGCGTTTCCGGGCGGCGTGGTATGAGGTCACTTGTCGGTGGCGCTCAAGTTACTGTCCTGCGATGTAGCGCAATCGGGTGAAGATGTTCGGAAAGAGGATGCAGGCGCATCCTCTGTGCAACGCGGGTCGCGTTTGTTCAGAATGACATTAACGCAGGTAATCGCCCGCGGCTTCTGGCTGGTAGAGCAGCTCCAGCACTTCCAGATGGGTGGAGGCACCGCCCGGCAATTCCCAGTGGATGGTATCGCCCGTGCGCAGCCCCAGCAGTGCGGCCCCCACCGGCGCAAGAACCGAAAGTTGCGCGCTGCTGTCCGTCATCTGGGCCGGGTAAACCAGCGTGCGGGTCAGTTCTTCACCGGTGGTCAGGTTGCGGAATTTCACCTGGCTGTTCATGGTGACCACGTTATGCGGCATCGTCTCAGGCGTGCACATCTGCGCCCGGTCGAGTTCCTCATTCAGGGCATCGGCCACCGGAAGTGAGGCGAATTCTGCTTTTTCCAGCAGCCTGTCGATACGTTCTGCGTCGAGCTCGTTGATGATGATTGTAGGTCTGGACATTTTTTACTCCATGTCGTTAATGCTGCGTCTAACGCAGAAACCAATCCAAAAGAAAACCCTCGCCGTCTGGCAGCGAGGGTTTAACTCTCCCGATGATACTGGCTGAACGCGCAAGTTTGAAGTGATGAAGGTCACATTCATGTGCCATATGAATTTTCACTGAAATTTATTCAGTCTTCATTCCTGGCGGATTGCGTTACGCTGTATGTTCTGAACCCGGGCGCTGCGCGAAACATCATTCGCTGCAGCCCTTACCAACGAGAGAGCGCTATGTACTTCTACCAACCGTCTCAGGGGCATGGCCTGCCGCATGACCCGCTGAACGCCATTGTCGGCCCCCGTCCGATTGGCTGGATCTCCTCTTGCGACCAGGCCGGTCAGCTCAACCTTGCGCCGTATAGCTTCTTCAACTGCTTTAACTATCGCCCGCCGATCATTGGCTTTTCAAGCAACGGCTGGAAGGACAGCGTGCGTAATATTGTTGAAACAAAGGAGTTTGTCTGGAATCTGGCAACGCGCGATCTTGCGGAAGCGATGAATCAGACCTCTGCCATGCTGCCTCACGACCAGGACGAATTTACCTTTTCCGGATTAACGCCTGCGGCAAGCCAGCTGGTGAGCGCCCCCCGCGTGGCGGAAAGCCCGGTCAACTTTGAGTGCCGCCTGTCTCAGTGCATTCAGCTTACCGGCGCCGACGGTACGCCGGTGGATACCTGGCTGGTGCTGGGAGAAGTGGTCGGGATCCATATTGCCGAAACGCTGCTGGAAGAGGGGATATACCAGACGGCGAAAGCGCAGCCCATCCTGCGTGCGGGTGGGCCGACGGCTTACTATGGCATCAGTGACGAACACCGGTTTGACATGGTGCGACCGGTGGTGGGCGATCAGTAACCGGCCTTATCAATGACAAATTGTTTTCCGCAGTTGCCTGGATGCGGCTGCGGAGCAAAGGATGTCGCAGAAAGCGGGGCGTTAATGGTGTCTGCTTTGAGTGAAATTTGCATCTCGGTCAGATATGCCGGATTACCGTTGCAGGTCAGCTTGAAGGCTTTGATATTTTCCTTGCCCCAGGTTTTGGCAACGGCGTTGTCAAAATCACTCCGGCTGACGGTTTTACCGTAATTTTCCGCAAGGAAATGACCGACGGCGCTGTTTTTCATTTCCTGATTCATTCTCACCATGGTGCCGAAATAGGCATCGGGATCAAAACCAAAGCAGACGCCATGTTTGGCATATTCGTAACGTTCCAGACAGGAGTTTCCACCCGCGCCCGGCATGACCTCGTTCAGCTTAGCCGCGCCGGAAAGCGACAGCCCGGTTTCGGCTGCTGCGCATTTGCGGCTGGCCTTCACTTCCGGCATGTTCGGGATAGGGCGCGTGGCGCAGCCAAATCGCATCCATCGACGTTCATCCACGCCGCGTGCGGCAATGGATTTCGGCAGGCCGGGCCATAGCCCGTGAACGGTCAGAAAATCGGTTTTATTGTCGCGCTCTTTTTGCAGACGACATTCATCCGGTTCATTGCGGTTACGCTCGACCATGCTTTGACAAAATCCCGTTTGCCAGGACAAAGCCAGCACATAGCGATCGAAATCGCCGTACTGCGTGGCCTTGAGGGGTTCGGCCTGTGCTGAGAAGAGACTGAGTGCAAGCGCTACTGCGCCAGACGGGATAACGATATCCTTCCTGAACATGTGATTTCCTGATTGGTTGTGCGCAATTCATTTTTGTGGGTTATTAAAGCACAAAAAGCGCCCGCAGGCGCTTTTAGGTAATCAGGAATTTCACTTAGGCGGCGCCGGGAACCAGCACTTCGGTAGCTATAATGACGATGATCAGCCCAACCAGCACCGGCACTGACGTGCGTTTCACCACTTCAAACGGCGAGATTTTGGCCATCCCGGCAACCGCCACCACCACGCCTGAGACAGGCGAGATGGTACGACCCAGGTTTGAAGCCTGGAGCATGGGAATGGAAAGATAAGCCGGGTTGATACCGGACGAGTGAGCCAGCTTAGGGATCATCTCAACGAAGGCGTAAAATGGCGCATTCCCGGAACCGGTGGTCATTGCCGCCAGCATGGTCAGTACCACCAGGACCAGCATCAGGATAATACTGGCCGAGCCAAACGAGGTGGCGATGGAGATCAGGCTCTGGATAAAGCCGATCGTGCTCAGACCCTGGGCAAAGACACCTGCTGCAACCAACAGCATCACCACGCCGGCAAACGCATCTGCCATACCGCGATACGCGACCTCAAGGCCGGAGAAGACTTTTTGGGTGTTGAAACCGCGCACGAACTCCAGCGCAGCGGCTAACAGCATACAGATAACCAGGATAGTAATAATGTGCAGCTGCGGGCCCCATTTCCCGTCAAAAATGAGCACGCCGATAATTGGCGTGAAAGGCAAAATGGCATAGAACGCAGGCGCTGTGGTGGTGATTTCGCTTACATCCATCATTTCATGGCTGATGTTCTCTTTCTTATCGAGATAGCGCTGCCAGAAGAAATGCGCGATACCCATTCCCACAATGGCGACAATCGAGATCGGCAGCGTGGTTTTAAAGGCGAAGTCGATAAGCGACATTTCGGCTGCTTTCGCCGCCAGCACAACGTCTCCTGACGTCGGGGAGAGAATAATGGCCGCCGGGGAGGCGCAAATTGCCGCCGCTGCCCCACGGCTTATGCCCACGTTCACCATCACCGGGAACAGCGTGGCCATTAACAGTACGCCAAGCCCGGTTGCCGATGAAACGGCCAGCGACATCAGGCAGGCGAGGAAATAGGCGGCAACCATCAACAGATACGGCGAGTTAATGTACTGCAGGGGTTTCGAGGCAAGCTTCACAACCATGTCGTTCGCGCCGATATGGGTCATATAGGCTGCAAAACCGCACAGCATCATGATCATCATACCCAGATCGCCACCGCGGCTCATGAGCAGGATTTTAATATATTCAACAATATCCGTGGCGGTGTAGCCCGTGCTGGCTGCGCTGGCAGGTAAAACCTGATGACCCATTACTGCGCTGATTATCAGCAGCGTTAAACCACCGACAAATAAAACGCCCGTGGCTGAGTATCCTTTAATGATGTAGCGAGCTACACCCACAATGACGACGACCCCAATTAGGAGTTCGATAAACGTAAGCATGATTTCCCCTGTGTCTTTCTGCCCTGAGATATAAAAAATTAATATAAAAATGAAGGATGAAAATGTGCCGAATTAATGGCCCGCCCTTGCTGATTAAAATCAATAAACAGACGACTAACGAACAGCATAACAGCGTTTTTGCCATGGCTAAGGCATTTATGTCATAAGGATCTTGACCGGCAAAGACAGCGTAACATGTCTATGTAATGATAACAAAATGTTAAACTTTTGTGTGGTCTGGCCTGTTAGTACTGGAGACGGTTAACAGACATTAGGCGTACATGATGAGGGTTTATTCGGGATAAGCAGAACGCCGCTTTAAGAATATTCCCGAAAAGTGTCCTGATATTTAAGAGTAGGGGTGATGCCATTAAGGCTTGGTTCAATTATTCTATGTTAAACTTTGCCTCGAATATCAAGAATGGTAATTGCATTGTGATTGTACGTAATACTTTTTTCTCTATTTTATTGTTTATTATTGGCCAGTTAACGTTTTCTTCTGTTGCACAGGCAGAGAACAACGCGACGGACAAAGGTTGGTTCTCTACTTTTACGGATAATGTTTCGCAGACCTGGTCAGCGCCTGAACATTATGATCTCTATGTCCCGGCAATAACGTGGCATGCGCGCTTTGCTTACGACAAAGAGAAAACGGATAAATACAACGAGCGTCCCTGGGGAGCGGGTTTTGGTCAGTCGCGATGGGATGATAAAGGAAACTGGCATGGCATCTATCTGATGGCCTTCAAAGACTCCTTTAACAAGTGGGAACCGATTGGCGGCTACGGCTGGGAAAAAACCTGGCGCCCGCTGGCGGATGAGAACTTCCACGTTGGTCTGGGTTATACCGCCGGGGTGACCGCGCGCGACAACTGGAAGTACATTCCGATCCCCGTATTGCTGCCTCTGGCCTCTGTTGGATACGGCCCTGCAACGTTCCAGATGACCTACATTCCGGGAACGTATAACAACGGTAACGTTTACTTCGCCTGGATGCGTTTTCAGTTTTAACTGACAAAACATTACCTGGTGGTGAAAAAACGTGCAGCCGTTGATTCGTAAGCGATAAAAATCTGTCAGTGAAAATTAACGCGACTTTAGTCACTTTTTGTCAAAGATCCGCTGGACAAAAGGTCCCACAATTGATGTACTGGTAACCGACACAGCATTTGTGTCGTTTTTTAATGTAAAGGTAATTTTGATGTCTAAGATTAAAGGTAACGTTAAGTGGTTTAATGAGTCCAAAGGATTCGGTTTCATTACTCCTGAAGATGGCAGCAAAGACGTGTTCGTACACTTCTCTGCAATCCAGTCTAATGGTTTCAAAACTCTGGCTGAAGGTCAGCGTGTAGAGTTCGAAATCACTAACGGTGCCAAAGGCCCTTCTGCTGCTAACGTAATCGCTCTGTAATTCAGACGCGTCAGCAAGAATTTCAAAACCCGCTCATTGAGCGGGTTTTTTTCGTTATGAATCAGCCAAGCAGGTAAATTTTCAGGAAGCTGGCCACGATCAGTACACTCAACAACACCATGCCTGCGCTCATCAGACTCTGTTTCATTTGTCACCCTCGTTCAGTATTGCCTTCAGAGTGACAGAGAAAAATTAAGCCAACATTAACGCTCCGGCAGTTAATGCGTGCTTACAGAGGAAAAAAGCCAAAATGCGATCCCCGTCATCGCGAAAGATCCGATCATGTTGATCGCGATATTCACCAGCGCCCAGCCGATACGTCCTTCCTGAAAGAGAAAAACTGTTTCCGCGGAAAAGGTTGAAAAGGTCGTCAAACCGCCGCAGAAGCCGGTGGTAATCAAGACTTTCCACATGGGATCGATGTGCGTCATCCGGTTAAACCAGGCCAGCCCCATACCAATAATAAAAGCACCAATCAGGTTGGCGGCCAGCGTTCCTAATGGAATCGCCTGGTGCAGGGGATTAAACCGCATACTCAGTAACCACCTCGCAACGCTCCCCGTGCCTCCACCAATAAAAACAGCTAAAAGGAGTTGTAACACGCTAAATACCTGCTATTTGATGTGTAAGAGTAGCGAGTTTAACGCTGTTTATAATGAGGGGACAAATATGTATGTTGCGGTAGGGCAGTTTGCGGTCACGCCTGACTGGCGGCTTAACGCAGTGCAGTGCGTTAACCTGATGATACAGGCCCGACAGAAAGGCGCGTCGCTGCTGGTGCTTCCTGAGGCGTTGCTGGCAAGGGATGATAACGACCCGGATTTGTCCGTGAAGTCCGCACAGGCCCTTGACGGCGAATTTTTACAACAGCTGCTCGCCGAGAGCGTAGGCAGTACGATGACCACCGTCTTAACCGTGCACGTTCCCTCAACGCCGGGTCGCGCAGTGAATACGCTGGTGGCTATCCGTGACGGTGCCATTGTTGCGCGCTACGCCAAGCTTCATCTCTATGATGCGTTCAGCATTCAGGAGTCGCGACGCGTTGATCCGGGAGATGTCGTCCCACCGCTCATTGATATCGACGGGTTTAAGGTGGGGTTGATGACCTGCTATGACCTGCGATTCCCTGAGCTGGCGGTGCATCTGGCGCTGCAGGGGGCGGAGGTGCTGGTATTGCCTGCCGCATGGGTTAAGGGGCCGCTAAAAGAGCAACACTGGGCTACGCTGCTTGCGGCACGCGCGCTGGACACGACCTGTTATGTTGTTGCCGCCGGGGAGTGCGGCAATAAAAACATCGGGCAGAGCAGGGTGGTTGATCCCCTGGGAGTGACGATTGCCGCCGCAGCGGAAGCGCCGGTTATGCTGATGGCGGAGATAATTTTAGAAAGAGTTGCGCTTGCGCGTCAGCAATTACCTGTTCTTCGCAACCGTCGCTTTGCGCCACCGCAATTATTGTGATGTTTTTTTCAACAATGCTTGATTCACCTTGTTACAGATTGCTATTGTGTGCACGCGCCAAATGACCGTTAATACGATCGGGTTTTGGCGCTGAATGCAGCCTGTTTTAAGTAAAGAAGGTATCTATGGGTGAGATTAGTATTACCAAACTGCTGGTGGTTGCCGCACTGGTCGTCCTGCTGTTTGGTACCAAGAAGTTACGCACGCTGGGTGGTGACCTGGGGGCTGCCATCAAAGGCTTCAAGAAAGCGATGAACGACGATGACGCAGCCGCGAAGAAAAGCGCTGACGACATCCCGGCAGAGAAGCTTTCCCACAAAGAGTAACGGCAATGCCTGAGGGCTTGCAAAAAAAACCGGCTCATGAGGCCGGTTTTTTTGCATTACTGTAAATGAATATTACGGCGTTATTTGACTTCTTCGCCTTTCGCCTGCATATCCGCATGGTAAGAAGAACGAACAAACGGACCACAAGCCGCGTGGGTAAAGCCCATCGCCAGCGCTTCGGCTTTCATCTCGTCAAATTCATCCGGGCTCACGTAGCGCTGTACCGGCAGGTGGTGACGGCTTGGCTGCAGATACTGGCCGAGCGTCAACATGGTCACACCGTGGCGGCGCAGATCGCGCATGACGTCGATGATTTCGTCATTGGTTTCACCCAGACCAACCATCAGACCTGACTTGGTCGGGATATGCGGATGTGCTTCTTTAAAGCGCTCCAGCAGCTTCAGAGACCAGTTATAGTCGGCTCCAGGACGCACCTGACGGTAAAGACGCGGAACGTTCTCCAGGTTGTGGTTAAACACATCTGGCGGCGTCGCGGTCAGGATATCCAGCGCGCGGTCCATACGGCCGCGGAAGTCAGGAACCAGCGTCTCGATTTTGATGTTCGGGCTTTTTTCGCGAATGGCAGTAATGCAGTCAGCGAAGTGCTGAGCACCGCCATCACGCAGATCGTCGCGGTCAACGGAGGTGATAACCACATAACGCAGCGCCATGTCGGCGATGGTTTGCGCCAGTTTTTGCGGCTCGTTGGCATCGGGGGCCACCGGGCGGCCATGCGCCACGTCGCAGAATGGGCAGCGGCGGGTACAGATGGCACCCAGAATCATAAACGTCGCGGTGCCGTGATTGAAACATTCAGCAAGGTTCGGGCAAGAGGCTTCTTCACAAACAGAGTGAAGGCCATTCTTTCGCATCGCCGCTTTGATCCCCTGGATACGCGAAGAGTCTGCCGGAAGTTTGATTTTCATCCATTCCGGTTTTCTTAACAGCGCCTCGCGCTCTGTAGCCACGTTTTTAACCGGGATAAGGGCCATTTTATCGGCATCGCGGTATTTAACACCGCGTTCCATCACAATGGGTTTACTCATAGCGTGCGTGTTCCAGTTGCGAATATCGAAGGAAAGCGTTTCAATTCAAGGGAATGTTGTATTTATCAACTATTTTTGAACGAACGACAGGCAGTATATCATTTATAGGGGCGTTAAAGCAGCCTGCCAGGTCGCCAATTTGTAAAATAGTTGTTGTTTTGTGCCTTTTGCCCTGCGAGCGGCAGGGACGTGTACGGGTACGCTCTGTCAGAAGGCCTGACGGATAATGCGGATGACGTTTTCCAGTACCGGATCGCGCAAGCTGAGCTTGTTGTAATGCAGTGAAATCTCGATAGATTCTGCATTGAGCTGGCTAAGCGGAATACTCTCCAGCGGCCAGCATTTCCGCAGCAGGTTATACAGGCGTGAAGGCATGATGCACAGCATATCGCTGCTGCCAATCAGGGATGCGGTGGTGAACATATTGTAACTGCTGAAACTGATCTGACGTTCCGGGAAAATTTCGTCAATACGCTGACGCAGAGCGTGGTTAGACTGTCCTTCGGTAATGAAAGACGAGTGGTCGTAGTTGCGCAGGTTTTCAATGGATAACGGCTCGCTGAGGACGGGGTGCTGCTTGCGGCAAACCAGCACCAGGTTATCCGCGTAAAGCACATTTTGCCCCAGCGCTCGGGCGCTAAAGCTGCCGCTTTCGATGACCAGGTCCGTCTGGAATTGAGCAAGCTGAACGTCAGGTTCGTTAAGAGGCACATTGCGAAGCAGAAGCTGAGGTGCATGCTCTTTCACGGCCTGGAAGATCGCGGGCATCACCAGTACGCCGACAGAAGGGGAGCAGCCGATGGTGATGGTTCTCTGTTTGTCATAGCTTCCGGTTAAATCCAGCGCACCCAGAATCGACTCCAGCCCCTGGCTGATGTATTCGTGGAGATGTGTCGCATAGGCCGTTGGCGTGACGCCCTGGCCCTTACGGATAAATAAGGGGTCGGGAAATATAGCCCGTAGCTTTTGAATTGACTGACTTATTGCCGATGGCGTGAGATTAAGAATTTTCGCAGCGTTAACGATACCCTTATGGACATATACTGCCTCAAAAATAGTCAGTAAATTGAGATCAATATTACGTAAAGTCCGAAAAATTTGCGGCTTATCTTCGCCACCAGGGTCATTCAGGCGTTTGGCTGGTAAATTATTATACTCCACGCTTTCACTCCGTATACATTCACAACATGAATGATAGTTCAATTTATTTATTATGCTTGTAGAGATTCGTAAAGTGTTGCTTTTGTTCCACTTGTTTATCAAAAACAAACAGTTGTGTGATTATCACTCAAGTTACTTAGCCTGTGTATGCCGTGCTGTCCGGAGGCTAAATAATATGTAAGGGCAATATTCGGGCGCTTCGAAAATATAGAATCTGCGGATTATTGTAAAGCGTAAAAGCGGTAAATAAACAGTGGCCCGTCAAATTATCGAGCCATTCTGGATGATATATTAAGCAGGGATATATTCGTGCGGGGGATTGTTAAGTAGCGCTAACATATTCTTCAGAAGCACGGGACGTATATTTTCTGGCGTAGCGGTATCGACCCACTGGCGCATTTGCGTCATTTCCATGCCGGCGTAGCCGCAGGGGTTTATGCGCTGGAAAGGCGTAAGATCCATATTAATATTCAATGCCAGACCGTGGAAGGAACATCCTTTACGAATACGTAGCCCCAGAGAGCAGATCTTCATTTCGCCAACGTAGACGCCCGGCGCATCGGCACGCGGATGCGCGTCAATCCCATACTCCGCCAGCGTGTTGACGACGGTCTGTTCCAGTAACGTCACCAGCTCACGTACGCCAAGCTTTCTGCGCTTCAGATTAAGCAGGACGTACATGACCTGCTGACCCGGACCGTGGTAAGTCACCTGTCCGCCACGATCGCTCTGGATCACCGGGATATCGCCCGTCATTAATAAGTGTTCCGCTTTTCCCGCCTGGCCCTGCGTAAATACCGGCAGATGTTCGACCAGCCAAATCTCATCAGGGGTTGTGTCATCGCGTGAATCGGTGAACTCGTGCATAGCCTGAGAGACAGGCTCATAAGGTTGCAGCCCGAGATGACGGACCAGAATTTTATCCTGATACAAAACGCGTCTCCGAAGACGAGAAACAAAAGATGAGGGGGAGTATATCACAGCGGGGAAGAGGGGTTACCCGGTAAACCGGGTAACCGCAAAGGGACTACAGCACCATACGAACGATTTCGATATTGCCGAGCTCTTCGTACAGCGTCTCAACCTGCTCGATATGTGTGGCAGTGATGGTAATAGAAACCGAGTGGTAGTTGCCCTTGCTGCTTGGTTTTACTGACGGAGAGTAGTCACCCGGCGCATGGCGCTGTACCACTTCAACCACCTGATCAACCAGCTCAGGTTTCGCCAGACCCATTACTTTGTAGGTAAACGGGGTAGGGAATTCAAGCAGTTCGTTAAGTTTGGTTTTCATGTCAGCTCCGGCGTAACGTCAAAAAGAATAACTCCCACGTCAGGTGGGAGTTATCAGGATACTTAGTATATGGGGATCAAAATCACACTTTCAAGTGTTCGATTTTTAGCCAAACCAGTGATGGAACATCAATTTAATGTAATCAATGATTTTGCCGAAGAAATTGCCTTCAGGAATTTCTTCCAATACCACGAGTGGACGCTGGTCGATCGTTTTACCGTCCAGCTGGAAGTTGATGGTGCCCACCACCTGGTTTTTCTGCAGCGGGGCATGCAGTTCGGTGGTGTTGAGCACATAGCTTGCTTTCAGATCCTTCATACGACCGCGTGGAATGGTCAGATAGAGGTCTTTATCCACGCCCAGAGAAGCACGATCGTTATCGCCGAACCAGACGGGTTCAGAAGCAAATTCTTTGCCTGCTTTCAGCGGGTTCACGGTTTCGAAGAAACGGAAGCCCCAGGTCAGCAGCTTCTTACTTTCGGTTTCGCGACCTTTAAAGGTGCGACCGCCCATCACGGCAGAGATCAGGCGCATCTGGCCTTCAGTGGCAGAGGCCACCAGGTTGTAACCGGCTTTGTCGGTGTGGCCGGTTTTGATGCCGTCAACGTTCAGGCTGTTATCCCACAGCAGGCCGTTACGGTTGGTCTGACGAATGCCGTTGAAGGTGAACTCTTTCTCTTTGTAGATAGAGTACTCGTTAGGTACGTCGCGGATCAGCGCCTGACCAATCAGCGCCATATCACGCGCGGAGCTGTACTGACCGTCTGCATCGAGACCGTGTACGGTCTGGAAGTGGCTGTTCTTCAGACCCAGGGCATTTACGTAGCTGTTCATCAGGCCCACGAACGCATCCTGACTACCGGCGGCGAAATCGGCCATCGCTACGCAGGCATCGTTACCGGACTGCAGGTTAATGCCACGAATTAACTGCGAAACCGGAACCTGCATTCCCGGTTTCAGGAACATCAGCGAGGAACCTTTGAAAACCGGGTTCCCGGTAGCCCACGCATCGTTGCCGATAGTGACCAGATCCGTCTCTTTGAACTTACCGGCTTTCATTGCCTGGCCGATGACGTAGCTGGTCATCATTTTGGTCAGGCTGGCCGGGTCACGGCGGGCATCGGCATTCTGTTCTGCCAGCACTTTGCCAGAGTTGTAATCGATCAGGATGTAGGATTCCGCGTCGATTTGCGGAACGCCAGGGATCATGGTCTTGATATTCAGGTCATCAGCATGAGCTGCAGAGAGTGCAGCCGCGCAAAGGGCCGTGGTCAGCGCCATGCGCTGCACAAAACGAGCAGAAAAAGTGGTCTTCATGGTCAGAACTACGACATCCGTGATGGAATTAAAAAAAGTGCCTTACTATAGCAAATGCTATTCAGGCAGGCATCCGACTTTAAGCATGAGTTTGTGAATGTGTTTTACACAAACTGACATTTCGGATACCGCCGATTAATTACTTCGTAACAGCGATAAAGGACTGCAGCTGTGCCTCGCTCTGCAAACGCTGCTGCAGGGATGCCGCCTGCGACTTGCTGGCAAACGGCCCCATCTGAATACGCCAGACCGCGCCGTTTTGCTCAACGCGTCCTGGCACGCCAAACTGCTGGCTTAGACGCTGCTGATACTGCTGGGCACGGGCCCGATCGCTCACTGCGCCCACCTGGACGACAAAGCCGCCGCTGGCTGCTGCGGGAGCGGCAACGGCTGCGCTCTGGGTCGTGACCGGAGCCGTTACCGGGGCAGGCTGCTGCACGACGGGGGCGGCAACAGGGGCTGGCGTCGGCTCACTGCTCTCCAGCACGCCCGAGGCTAAGTTCGTTGGTGCGCCAAGGAAGCCGCTGCTTTTTACCGGTGCGCCAGTGGCATCATCGCTTTGCAGGGTGTCATTGCTGATTGGGCGTATTTCTCCCGCCGGCTGAGAAGGCTCTGCCGGCGAGGAGACGCTTCCCATGCCGCCGTCCAGATTTGGGCGGTCGGGGAGGGCATAGGTCTGTTTCGCCACCGTGGTACACGCGGTTCCCGGCCCGGAGAGCGAACCATCCTGCGCCACGATAATTGGGTCAATGCGAACTTTGGTGTTGTTCGAGGTATTCAGGCGATCGGCAGACGCGCGGGACAGGGAAATCACCCGGTCATTACCGTACGGGCCGCGGTCGTTAATACGCACGACGATCATACGGCCGTTCGCCAGGTTGGTGATACGGGCGTAGCTAGGGATAGGTAGCGTCGGGTGCGCTGCAGTCAACTGCATTGGGTCAAATGTTTCACCCGATGCCGTCAGGTTACTGCCCGGCTCAGCATCATAAATGGCGGCAAAGCCAGCCTGGCTAAAGCGGGACGGATCCTGCACAATTTTGTAGCTTTTGCCGTCGCGCTCGTAATCCTGATTCGCGCTGGCATTCAGCGGTTCATAAACGGGATCGGCACCGCTAATTTCAACGATTGGGCCATTACACACCGCAGGCTGCGGCGGCGCGACGGTTGCCTGTTGCTGACCATCATCACTTGTACAGGCCGCAAGTAAACTTGCCGCAATGCAGATACCCAGCCACTGCTTACGCATTCCGATCCCCTTATTTTTATACGCTTTTTGACAACATTTTTCTGTGGGTGTGGATCGACATCACGATACCAAACCCGGCCATCAACACGATCAGTGCCGAGCCTCCGTAACTCACCAGCGGCAGCGGTACGCCTACCACCGGCAGAATACCACTCACCATACCAATATTTACGAAGACATAAACGAATAAAATCAACATCAGTCCGCCTGCCATGACGCGGCCGAAGGTGGTCTGCGCGCGGGCCGCAATCCACAAACCTCGCATGATGAGCAGCACGTAGAGCGCCAGCAGGATCAGGATGCCAACCAGTCCCAGCTCTTCCGCCAGTACCGCAAAGATAAAGTCGGTGTGGCGCTCCGGTAAAAACTCCAGCTGCGACTGGGTACCGTGCAGCCAGCCTTTACCGCGCAGGCCGCCGGAGCCAATCGCAATCTTGGACTGAATAATATGATAGCCCGCACCGAGCGGATCGGTTTCCGGATCCAGAAGCATCATGACGCGCTGGCGCTGGTAGTCATGCATCAGGAAGAACCACAGGATAGGGATAAACGCTGCAACCAGCACCACCGCGATACCAATCAGACGCCAGCTTAAGCCCGACAGGAACAGGACAAACAGGCCGGAGAGGGCGATAAGGATCGAGGTGCCGAGGTCAGGCTGCGCCGCAACCAGCAGTGTCGGCAGGAATATCAGCACCAGGGCGATAGCGGTATTTTTCAGCGACGGCGGACAGACGTCGCGGTTGATAAAGCGCGCCACCATCAGCGGGACTGCGATTTTGGCAATCTCCGAGGGCTGGAAACGGACTACGCCCAGATCCAGCCAGCGCTGTGCCCCTTTTGAGATGGCACCGAACGCATCTACCGCCACCAGCAAAATAATACAGAAGATGTAGAGATAGGGCGCCCAGCCTTCATAGACGCGCGGCGGGATCTGCGCCATTACCACCATAATGACCAGACCCATCGCGATCTGGCCGATCTTGCGTTCCATCATGCCGATGTCCTGGCCGCTGGCGCTCCAGATAACCAGGGCGCTGTAAACCAGCAGGGCCAGCAGGATCAGCAGCATGGCTGGGTCGATGTGAATTTTATCCCACAGCGATTTTTTATTTGGATTATCCGTCATGATTATTGGTCCTCCGCCGCAGCGGCGGCCGGATTTTCAGCCGGCAGTTCGGTGTTGTTATCACCCAGCATAATGTGGTCCAGGATCTGGCGCATGATGGTCCCTACCGCCGGTCCAGCGCCGCCGTTCTCCAGAATCATTGCCACCGCCACCTGCGGGTTATCATAAGGGGCAAACGCCGTCATCAGCTTATGGTCACGCAGACGTTCGGCAATGCGGTGTGCGTTATAGGTTTCATTGGCTTTCAGGCCAAAGACCTGCGCCGTACCGGATTTCGCGGCCACTTTATATGGCGTACCGGCGAAATACTTGTGCGCGGTTCCGTTAGGACGGTTTGCCACACCGTACATACCGTCTTTCGCTATTTCCCAGAAGCCGGAATGGATGTCGCCTACCGGCGCTTCATGGGGCTGCACCCACGGCACTTTTTTGCCATCTTCAACGGTGCTTTGCAGCAGATGCGGAACTTTCACCACGCCGTCGTTAATGAGGATCATCATCGCTTTGTTCATCTGAAGCGGGGTGGCCGTCCAGTAACCCTGGCCGATACCCACCGGTATGGTATCACCCTGATACCACGGCTTCTTAAAGCGCTTCAGCTTCCACTCACGGGTTGGCATGTTGCCGGAGCGCTCTTCAGCCAGATCCACGCCGGTGTAGTGCCCGTAGCCGAATTTGCTCATCCACTCTGACAGGCGGTCAATGCCCATGTCATACGCCACCTGATAGAAGAAGGTATCCGCAGATTCTTCCAGAGATTTCGTAACGTTCAGATGGCCGTGGCCCCATTTCTTCCAGTCGCGATAGCGTTTTTCAGAGCCCGGTAGCTGCCACCAGCCCGGGTCAAACAGGCTGGTATTACGGTTGATGACGCCCGCGCTCAGCGCTGAGACCGCCACGTACGGTTTAACCGTTGATGCCGGTGGGTAAACGCCTTGCGTGGCGCGGTTCACCAGCGGGGTGTTAGGGTCATTCAGCAGGCCGGAGTAGTCTTTGCTGGAGATGCCGTCAACAAAGAGGTTCGGGTCATAGCTTGGCATGGAAACCATCGCCAGAATGCCGCCGGTGCGCGGGTCGGTGACTACCACGGCGGCGCGGCTGCCCGCCAGCAGGGTTTCAATATACTGCTGCAGTTTGAGATCGAGCGTCAGATAGACGTCGTGCCCCGCCTGAGGCGGCACTTCTTTAAGCTGGCGGATGACGCGGCCACGGTTGTTAACCTCAACTTCTTCATAGCCGGTCTGCCCGTGCAGGACATCTTCGTAGTAGCGCTCGATCCCCAGCTTGCCGATATCATGCGTCGCGGCGTAGTTTGCCAGCTTGCCGTCTTTATCGAGGCGCTCGACGTCTTTATCGTTAATCTTGGAAACGTAGCCAATCACATGCGTCAGCGCGGATCCGTAAGGATAGTAGCGACGCTTGTAACCCTTCACTTCCACACCGGGGAAGCGGTACTGGTTCACCGCAAAACGGGCGACCTGGACTTCCGTCAGATTGGTTTTAACCGGAATGGAGGTGAAACGGTGAGAGCGGGCGCGCTCTTTTTTGAAGGCCGCGATATCATCATCGTTAAGATCGACAACGCTCCTTAGCGCTTCCAGCGTATTCTGCACGTTATCGACCTTCTCCGGCATCATCTCGACTTGATAGATGGTGCGGTTTAACGCCAGAGGGGTGCCGTTACGGTCGTAGATAATGCCGCGGCTGGGTGCGATAGGCACCAGCTTAATGCGGTTTTCGTTAGAACGCGTCTGGTAATCGGTAAAGCGGACAATTTGCAGATTATAAAGGTTGGCGATCAGCACGCCGGTAAGCAGCAAAATCCCCGTAAAGGCGACCAGCGCCCGGCGCACAAACAGCGCGGACTCAGCCGTATAGTCGCGAAAAGAATTCTGTAGTTTCATCCGCTGCTTAATCTACCCTGGTCAGTCATTACTCGCGGTGATAGGGGTGGTTGGTAGTAATGCTCCACGCGCGATACAAGCTTTCCGCCACCAGGACCCGCACGAGCGGGTGGGGCAGCGTCAGCGCAGAGAGAGACCAACTTTGTTCTGCTGCAGCTTTGCAGGCGGGGGATAACCCTTCAGGTCCGCCAATCAACAGACTGACGTCGCGGCCATCCTGCTTCCAGCGCTCCAGTTCATGCGCCAGCTGCGGCGTATCCCAGGGTTTACCTGGAATATCAAGGGTGACGATGCGGTTCTTGCCTGCGGCAGCAAGCATCAGTTCACCCTCTTTGTCGAGAATACGTTTGATATCCGCGTTCTTACCGCGCTTCCCGGCGGGGATCTCCACCAGTTCGAACGGCATATCTTTGGGAAAACGACGCAGATATTCAGTAAAACCGGTTTGTACCCAGTCCGGCATTTTGGTGCCGACGGCGACCAGCTGCAACTTCACGCATTAACCCCAGAGTTTTTCCAGCTCATACAGGCGACGGCTCTCTTCCTGCATGACGTGGACAATCACATCGCCGAGATCCACAACCACCCAGTCAGCGGTCGCTTCACCTTCAACGCCAAGCGGTAAGAGTCCTGCTGCGCGCGATTCCTGAACCACATGGTCGGCAATCGAAACAACATGACGCGTAGAGGTACCGGTGCAGATAATCATGCAGTCGGTAATACTGGATTTACCCTTAACGTCGATAGCGATGATGTCCTGACCTTTCAGGTCATCAATTTTGTCGATAACAAAATCCTGGAGTGCTTTACCCTGCAAGTTTTCCCCCTGGGTGAATGAGATTGTACAACTATGAATTCGTGGCCAGACAGTATACCTGAACTGACGCCCCTGTCGGGACAAATGTCACCGTCCGGGCTTTTGAAGGCGGGTATCATCCCACCCTCCGCCTGAGATTGCATCGCCATTTTTGTAAAACAATTTCTGTAAAGCAACGATCGGCGGGAAAGTCTGGCAGCGGAGGATAACAGTATGGCTTAACCTGTCAAGGCAGGATAATCAATATGCTGCTTTTTATGCCCTCCGGCTATTTATCTGCGGTTTTCTGATACAACCCGTGCGTATGAATATACGCCAGCACCGGGGCAGGCAGCAGATCGTCACAGGCTAAACCCTGCTGTAAACGTTCGCGAATAACGGTCGCAGAGATGTCGAACCACGGCGTCTCCGCCAGATAAATCTTCCCGGCGGGCTGGTTGTGAAGATCTTCAACGTTATCGGTGAGATGGTCTTCAAGCCACTGCTGATATTGCGCTTCGCGCATGGTCAGCGGGTAGCCCGGACGGCGGCAGACGAGCAGGTGGCTATTCCCCAGAATGGTTTCATACTTGTGCCACGTGGGGAAATTGAGCAGGGAGTCCTGACCGATGATAAAGGCGAGCGGCTGGTCAGGCCCTTGCTCGGCCCGCCACTCCTGCAGCGTTTGCGACGTCCACGAGGGGGTGTCGCGACGCAATTCCCGTTCATCCAGCCTGAAGAGCGGCTTATCCGCGATAGCCAGAGCGAGCATCTCTTTGCGCTGCTCGCTGGTTGCTTCAGGCTGGGGGCGGTGCGGCGGAACATTATTGGGCATGATGGTAACGCGCTGCAGGCCGATCAGATTTGCCAGACTTTCTACCGGCTTTAGATGCCCGTAGTGTACCGGGTCAAAGGTGCCGCCATACAGGGCCTGTAAAGAGTGCATACTATCCATCAATAAATACGTCAGCCAGTGCCTTGTGGCAGAGCAGCAGGGAAAGGCTTTCCAGCTCCGCCCACACCGACTGGCCGTAATCTTGTTTTAGGGTAAGCTCGGCGCGCATCAGAAGCTGCACAGCCTGGCGCAGCTGTTCATGGCTCAGGCGGTTGATGGCCTCGGTGGTCATTGCCCGCCGGTTTTGCCACACCCGGTGTTTATCAAACAGGGAGCGTAACGGCGTATGGGCCGACTGGCGCTTGAGCGTTATCAGCAGCAACAGTTCGCGCTGCAGCGTGCGCAGCAGGATGACGGGTTCACTGCCCTCCAGGCGCAGCTGCTGGAGAATATGCAGGGCGCGTTTGCTTTTCGCCGACAACAGAGCATCCACCCAGTGGAACGGCGTGAAGTGTGCGGCATCGTTAACGGCCTGCTCAACGCGCGGTAAGGTCAGCTTGCCGTCCGGCCAGAGCAGGGAGAGCCTGTCCAGCGCCTGTGCCAGGGCCAGCAGGTTGCCTTCATAGCAGTAGCAGAGCAGTTGGTTCGCCGCATCGTCCAGTTGAAGGTTGTGCTGCTTCGCTCTCGCGGCGACCCATTTAGGCAGGTGCGCCTGCTCAGGCGTCTGGCAGGTGACCAGCACCGCGTGGGTCGCGAGCTGGGTGAACCATGCCGCGTTTTCCTGCGCTTTGGTGAGCTTGCTTCCGCGCACAATTAACAGCAGATCGCTATGTAACAGGCTGACCAGCGTGGCGAGTTGCTCATTGATGGCCGCGTTAGGGCCGTTCTCCGGCAGCAGGATCTGGATTGTCTGGCGCGAGGCAAAAAGGCTCATCGCCTGACAGAGTGAGAAGAGGGCGTTCCAGTCGGTGGCGTTATCCACCTGAACGGTATGGTGTTCATCAAAGCCCTGAGCCGCGGCCGCATGCCGCACGGCATCCAGGCTTTCCTGAAGTAGTAACGGGTCGTTTCCGAGCAGCAGATACGCCGCGCGCAGCCCTTCATTGAGCTGCGCGCGGAGTTGTTCAGGATACAGCCTGATCATCATTTACCCAGAGAGGTAGAAACAGGAGGCGTACTGGCATCCGGTTTTTCAATAATATCAGAGCCTTCTCGGTTAGACGCTGCAATACCCGGCAGTTTGCGGATCAGCTGTTCCGCCGCCTTGTCGTACATTTCGTTGATGATAATCTGCTGTTCGGCATCTTTTGCCAGCGCGGTTTGCGGGTTATCAAAGAACGAACGATACACTTTTGCGCTGATCGGATAGATGTCTTTACCCGGGATCAGCACAGCCGCGTTGACCGACAGCACCATCTGATATTCAGCCGTGCGGCCGTCCTGGAAGATGGACGCTGTATCCTGGCTCAGCGTCATTCCCAGTACGCGCAGAGACGGTACGTCCTGGCGCAGCGTACCTTTCTCAATAAGCTCAACGCCGTTCAGGCGCAGCTGATTACGAATGGCCCGGCTGAGCGGTCCGTTTGGATCCCCGGAATCAAAGATCATTGTTTTCATCTCAGCAGGCACCGCCGTGGTATTGCGCAGGTGCCAGCCACAGCCAGCGGTGACAAGCACCGCCAGAGATAAGAGTATTGTTGCCAGTTGTCGCACGTTTCCTCCCGCGCTTAGCCAACGACCAGATTGAGCAGTTTACCCGGTACGTAGATCGCTTTACGTAAGGTAACGCCCTCAAGATATTTCGCAACCAGAGGTTCCTGGCCCGCGCGCTCGCGAACCTGATCTTCAGTTGCATCGACCGCCACGGTAATTTTACCACGGACTTTACCGTTGACCTGGACCACCACCAGCGTGGTGTTTTCCACCATCGCTGCTTCGTCAGCTACCGGCCACGGCGCGTTGTCGATATCGCCTTCGCCTTTCAGCTCCTGCCACAGGGTGAAGCTGACGTGTGGCGTGAACGGGTTAAGCATGCGAACCACGGCTAGCAGCGCTTCACGCATGATGGCACGATCCTGCTCGCCGTCCTGCGGGGCTTTCGCCAGCTTGTTCATCAGTTCCATAATAGCCGCAATTGCGGTATTGAAGGTCTGACGACGACCAATATCATCGGTCACTTTCGCGATCGTTTTATGAACATCACGACGCAGCGCCTGCTGATCTTCGCTCAGCGCAGCGGCGTTCAGTGCCGGAGCATCACCCTGTGCGGTATGTTCGTACACCAGCTTCCAGACGCGTTTCAGGAAGCGGTTCGCGCCTTCTACGCCGGATTCCTGCCACTCAAGGGTCATATCAGCCGGAGAAGCAAACATCATGAACAGACGTACGGTGTCCGCGCCGTAACGCTCAACCATCACCTGCGGGTCGATACCGTTGTTTTTAGACTTGGACATCTTGCTCATGCCGGTATAAACCAGTTCATGGCCTTCAGCGTCTGTCGCCTTCACGATACGGCCTTTCTCGTCGCGCTCAACGATCGCATCAACCGGAGAAACCCAGTTACGCTCTCCGTTCGCGCCAACGTAGTAGAAGGCGTCTGCCAGCACCATACCCTGGCACAGCAGCTGTTTAGCAGGCTCGTCAGAGTTCACCATGCCGGCATCGCGCATCAGCTTATGGAAAAAGCGGAAGTAGAGCAGATGCATGATGGCGTGTTCGATACCACCAATATAGATATCTACCGGCAGCCAGTAGTTGGCGGCGTCAGAATCCAGCATGCCTTCTTTGTACTGCGGGCAGGTGTAGCGCGCGTAGTACCAGGAGGACTCCATAAAGGTATCGAAGGTGTCGGTTTCACGCAGCGCAGGCTGGCCGTTAACGGTGGTTTTGGCCCACTCAGGATCGGCTTTGATCGGGCTGGTGATGCCGTCCATAACCACGTCTTCCGGCAGGATCACGGGCAGCTGATCTTCAGGCGTTGGCATGACGGTGCCGTCTTCCAGGGTCACCATTGGAATTGGCGCACCCCAGTAACGCTGACGGGACACGCCCCAGTCGCGCAGACGGAAGTTCACTTTACGCTCGCCCACGCCCAGTGAGGCCAGCTTATCGGCGATGGCGTTGAAGCCCTCTTCGAAGCTGAGGCCGCTGAACTCACCGGAGTTGAACAGGGTGCCTTTTTCGGTCAACGCCTGCTCGGACAGGTCAGGTTCAGAACCATCGGCGGCCAGAATAACGGCTTTAATCGGCAGGTTGTATTTGGTGGCAAACTCGTAGTCGCGCTGATCGTGACCCGGAACGGCCATGACTGCACCAGTACCGTACTCCATCAGAACGAAGTTTGCAGCCCAGACCGGGATCGCTTCGCCCGTCAGCGGGTGCTTAGCATAGAAGCCCGTCGAAACGCCTTTTTTCTCCATCGTCGCCATGTCGGCTTCGGCCACTTTCGTGTTGCGGCATTCGTCGATGAAGGTCGCCAGTTCCGGGTTGTTCTCTGCCGCTTTCTGCGCCAGCGGGTGACCTGCGGCCACGGCCAGATAGGTCGCACCCATGAAGGTGTCCGGACGGGTGGTGTAGACGGTCAGGGTCTGGTCGTAGTTCTCAACGTTGAAGGTAATTTCCACGCCTTCAGAACGGCCGATCCAGTTGCGCTGCATGGTCTTAACGGTGTCAGGCCAGTGATCCAGCGTATCCAGATCGTTCAGCAGTTCGTCAGCGTAAGCGGTGATTTTAATAAACCACTGTGGGATCTCTTTACGCTCTACTTTGGTGTCGCAGCGCCAGCAGCAGCCGTCGATAACCTGCTCGTTCGCCAGAACGGTCTGGTCATTCGGGCACCAGTTAACGGCAGAGGTCTTCTTGTACACCAGGCCTTTTTTGTACAGCTCGGTGAAGAACTTCTGCTCCCAGCGGTAGTATTCTGGGGTACAGGTCGCCAGCTCGCGGCTCCAGTCATAGCCGAAGCCCAGCATTTTGAGCTGGTTTTTCATGTACGCGATGTTGTCGTACGTCCACGGTGCCGGAGCGGTATTGTTTTTTACCGCTGCGCCTTCTGCAGGCAGGCCGAACGCATCCCAGCCGATTGGCTGCAGAACGTTTTTGCCGAGCATGCGCTGGTAACGGGCGATCACATCACCGATGGTGTAGTTACGCACGTGGCCCATGTGTAGTCGACCAGAAGGATAGGGAAGCATCGACAGGCAGTAATACTTCTCTTTGCTCTCGTCTTCGGTTACTTCAAAGGTGCGCTTCTCGTCCCAGTGTTGCTGGACTTTTGATTCTATCTCTTCCGGGCGGTATTGCTCTTGCATGGCAGCCAGTGGTCCTGTGTTCAATACAGCTACAAAAATGTAGCCAATGGATGTGGTAATTCAGATCCGCATAGCATAGCCCAAACGCCCGCGTCAAAACAGCCTTTCGCGCAATTGCACTTTGCAGGAATTTACCGGGTCTGTGCTTCACCTGACAAAGCGGCGGCGAAATAAGGTCTATTATTAGAAATAGTTACTTACCCGGGAGGCAAAATGATGAACAAGGTTGCTCAATTTTACCGCGAACTGGTGGCGACACTGACGGAACGGCTGCGTAACGGCGAGCGCGATATTGACGCGCTGGTCGAACAGGCGCGTGAACGGGTGACGCAAACGGGTGAGTTAACGCGAACCGAAGTGGAAGAGGTGACGCGCGCCGTACGCCGCGATCTGGAAGAGTTCGCGCGCAGCTACGAAGAGAGCCAGGATGAGATCGCCGACAGCGTCTTTATGCGGGTGATCAAAGAGAGCCTGTGGCAGGAGCTGGCGGATATTACCGATAAAACCCAGCTGGAGTGGCGCGAGGTGTTCCAGGATTTAAATCATCACGGCGTGTACCAGAGCGGTGAAGTGGTGGGGCTGGGGAATCTGGTGTGCGAGAAGTGCCATCACCATATTGCGGTATATACGCCGGATGTGTTGCCGCTGTGCCCGAAGTGCGGGCACGATCAGTTCCAGCGTCGCCCGTTTGAGCCATAAGTAAAAGCGCAGTTTAGTTCCCTCTCCCCGTGGGAGAGGGCCAGGGTGAGGGCGTCAGGCCGCACAATAGTAAGCAAGTCTTTCCGCCAGCAAATCCACAAACGCCTCCCGGTCGATATCCACCATCAGCGTCGTATTCGGTTTATTCCCCGTCAGCGAATAGTAATCCACCACCGTCATCCCCTGGGTATATTTCCCCTGCGTCTCCACGCCAACCCATCTGTCCACCGTGGTAAACATTTCAGGCTTCAGCAGCCAGGCGATGGTGCACGGGTCATGCAGCGGCGCGCCGTGAAAGCCCCATTTCTCGGCTTTGTGGTACTCCATAAAGAAGTCGAGCAGCTCGGCTACGGTTGTCGCAACCGGGTTGCCCACGGCGCGGAAGCGCTCAATATCGTCTGCCATAATCTGTGCCCGATGCGTCACGTCCAGCCCCGCCATCACAATCGGCAGGCCCGACTGGAAGACGATCTCCGCCGCTTCCGGATCAACAAAGATGTTGAATTCGGCCGCAGGCGTCCAGTTCCCCAGCCCCATTGATCCGCCCATGATGACGATACGGGCGATGTTACTGTGCAGTTCAGGATGGCTGTTCAGCAGGAGCGCAACGTTGGTCTGGGGGCCGGTCGCCACCAGGGTGACGGGTTCTGCACTTTCACGCAGCACCTTCGCCATCAGCTCCACGGCGGTGCAGTTTTGCGGTGCAAAGCCCGGCTCCGGCAGCGCCGGGCCATCCAGCCCGCTTTCACCGTGAACGTTGTCGGCAATGATCAGCTCGCGCATCAGCGGCTTAACGGCGCCGCCTGCGACAGGAATATCGGTGCGTTTCAGCAGCGTCAGCATTCGTAAAACGTTGCGCAGGGTTTTGTCCGGCGTCTGATTTCCGGCGGACGAGGTGACCGCTTTCACGTCCAGTTCAGGGGAGGCAAGCGCGAGGACGAGCGCGATCGCGTCATCATGACCCGGATCGCAGTCGAGAATTATAGGGTGTGCCATAGCGTTCTCCATTCTTAGCATTATTTTGTGACAAGGTTAACGCTGCGATGTGACGCCGAATAGAAAAAGAGATCTAAAGCGTGAAGCAGTGCGCAATCCGCAGATTGCGCACCGAGAAGATTAGTGCAGGATTTTCGCGAGGAAATCTTTCGCGCGTTCGGATTTCGGGTTGGCGAAGAACTCTTCTTTCGGTGAGTCTTCGACAATTTTCCCTTCGTCCATGAAGATCACGCGGTTGGCCACTTTACGGGCGAAGCCCATTTCGTGCGTCACCACCATCATGGTCATCCCTTCGTGCGCCAGCTCGACCATCACGTCCAGCACTTCGTTGATCATTTCAGGATCGAGCGCTGATGTGGGCTCATCGAACAGCATCGCCACCGGATCCATGCACAGTGCGCGCGCAATCGCCACACGCTGCTGCTGGCCGCCGGAAAGCTGTGCCGGGAACTTATCGGCATGTGCAGAAAGCCCCACGCGCTCCAGAAGCTTGAGCCCCTTTTCGCGCGACGCTTTTTTATCACGCTTGAGCACTTTGACCTGAGCCAGCGTCAGGTTCTCAATAATGGACAGATGAGGGAACAGCTCAAAATGCTGGAACACCATGCCGACGTGAGAGCGAAGCTGGGCCAGGTTGGTTTTCTTGTCGTTCACTTTCGTGCCGTTAACAACAATTTCGCCCTGCTGCACAGGCTCCAGACCATTAACCGTTTTGATCAGCGTAGACTTACCGGAACCGGACGGCCCGCACACCACCACCACATCGCCTTTTTTGACTTCGGTGGAGCAGTCGGTCAGCACCTGAAAGTGCCCATACCATTTAGAAACATTTTTCAGGGAAATCATTATACCGTCCTTTTCTTCAGCCAGCTGACCAACAGCGACGCGCTTAAACTAATCACAAAATAGACCGCACCCGCGAAGAGCACCATCTCGACCTGCGTACCATCACGTTCACCTATGGTCGACGCGGTACGGAAGAAGTCCGCCAGACTCAGAACGTAAACCAGAGAGGTATCCTGGAACAGCACGATACCCTGGGTCAGCAGGAGCGGAACCATGGCGCGAAACGCCTGAGGCAGAATGATGAGCTGCATGGACTGCCAGTGCGTCATTCCCAGCGCCAGCGCGGCGCTGGACTGCCCACGGGAGATGCTCTGGATACCCGCACGGATAATCTCTGAATAGTAAGCGGCCTCAAACATCGAGAACGCCACCATTGCAGAGATCAGGCGGATGTCGGTTTTCGGCGACAGTCCCAGCACATTCTGTAAGAAGCCTGGAACAATCAGGTAAAACCACAGCAGCACCATCACCAGCGGGATGGAGCGGAAGACGTTAACGTAGGCAGTCGCAAACCAAGCGAGCGGCTTAAAGCTCGACAGGCGCATGACGGCCAGCAGGGTGCCCCAGACGATACCCACGACGATAGCGATCGCGGTGATCTTTAGGGTAATCACCAGGCCATCGAGCAGGTAAGGCATGGATGGAACAATAGAACTCCAGTCAAATTCGTACATTATTTGCCTCCCAGATTGCCCGGCAGGCGTACTTTGCGTTCAACCAGGTTCATCACCAGCATGATGAAAGCGTTAATCAGAACATACGCGAGCGTGATCGCGGTGAAGGATTCCCACGCGTGAGCGGAGTAATCCAGCAGCTTGCCCGCCTGTGCAGCCATATCCACCAGGCCGATGGTTGAGGCGATGGCCGAGTTTTTCACCAGGTTCATCATCTCAGAGGTCATCGGTGGAACGATAACGCGGTAGGCGTTAGGCAGCAGCACGTAGCGGTAGGTTTGTGGCAGGGTCAGGCCCATCGCCAGGCCCGCATTTTTTTGTCCGCGTGGCAATGACTGAATGGCGGCACGCACCTGCTCGCAAACGCGCGCAGCGGTAAACAGCCCCAGACACATCATGGAGGAGACAAAGAACTGCACGTTCGGATCCAGCTCCGACTTGAACCACATGCCAATATTTTCCGGCAGCAGTTCCGGGATGACCAGATACCAGGTAAAGAACTGCACGATGAGCGGAACGTTACGGAACAGTTCCACATACAGTGTGCCAATTGTTGAAAGAAAACGGTTAGGGACGGTGCGCAGAATACCGAACAGCGAACCGACAAGAAACGCGATGATCCACGCCGTTATCGATAATGCCACGGTAACCTGAAAGCCGCTCCACAGCCAGCCAAGATAGGTGGTGTTGCCGAACGGGGCTTGTTGCAGGAAGATGCCCCAGTTCCAGTCTATTGACATAATAAACTCCAGAAAAAAGAGGGTAGCAGCGCTACCCTCGAAGATTGGTGAGAAGCTCTTTTTTCGCGCTGAGTGGGGAACGACCACTCAGCGTATATGTCTGTCCATGCTTCCCGACAATCGAGAGGGCAGGAGATCCCGCCCCTGTTGTTCTAATTAGTTAAGAGCCTTGTCATTTGGAGATTTGAACAGCGCTTTCATGTCGTCAGACAGTTCAAAGTTCATATTGAGATTTTTTGGTGGAATCGGGTTCTTAAACCACTTGTCGAACCATTTTTCCGCTTCGCCGGAGGTCTGCACCTGGGCGATAGTGTCATCGATCAGCTTTTTGAACTGCGGATCGTCTTTACGCAGCATACAGCCGTAGGCTTCTTTGGACTGCGCGGTACCGACGATATCCCAGTTGTCTGGTTTCTTCGCCTTCGCACGTTCGCCCGCCAGCAGGGCGTCATCCATCATAAACGCGACGGCACGACCGCTTTCCAGCGTACGGAAGGAGTCGCCATGGTCTTTCGCGCTGATGATGCGCATATCCATTTTCTTCTCGTCGTTCAGCTTGTGCAGCAGGACTTCAGAAGTGGTACCGGAGGTCACAACGACCGCTTTGCCTTTCAGGTCCGCAAAATCTTTGATTGCGCCGCCCTTCTTGGTCAGCAGACGGGTGCCCACGACAAAGATGGTGTCAGAGAAGGCCGCCTGTTTTTGACGCTCCAGATTGTTGGTGGTGGAACCACACTCGAAGTCAAAGGTGCCGTTTTGCAGCAGCGGAATACGGTTCTGTGAAGTGATTGGGATCAGCTTCACCTGCAGGTCAGGTTTGTTCAGCTTTTTCTTCACAGCTTCAACGATAGCGTTGGAGTAATCCTGTGAATAGCCCACGACTTTTTGCGTGTTGTCGTAGTAAGAGAACGGGACGGAAGATTCACGGTGGCCGACCACGATGACGCCGTTTTTGGCAATCTTGTCGAGAGTGCTGCCTGCTGCCGGAGCGTCTTCAGCGTGAACCACGCCTGCGGACATTCCCATAACCAGCATTGCTGTGGCCAGTTTACGTAATTGCATACCCAACTCCTTTCTTATCAGCGCCAGTGACGCATAGATACCCATTGTGATGTTGTTATATCTCGCGCAATGCGAGTGCAGTGTTATGCAAGCTTGTTAACATTTAGTCTGGCTTAATGTAAAGATTTTGCTGCGTTATTGTTTATTTTTGCGAAGCGCGCCGCACCATTCAGAGGCAATAATCTCCCGTTGCACCGTTTCGGTGCTAGCGACGATCTACACTGGTGCGACAAGGTTGCACGTTAAGCCAGACAGCGTTTACGTGAATAAATAAAGCAACAGGCGTGCCAGAATTGAAGATTGGGAGGAAATTGCCGGGTAAGGCGCAGCCGCCACCCGGCATCAGAAGGCAAGATTATTTATGACGCTGACGCAGGCTCATCAGCACGGCGCCAAAGCCGAACAGCGCGGTCAGGATCCACAGCGGCCAGTTGCCGGTGCGGGCGTACGGCGTCAGGCCCGTGGTTGGCGTGACTTTGGTTGTCAGCACTTCACGGGTGAACTGCGGGATCATGGCCTGGATTTCGCCCTGCGGGCCAATCACGGCGGTGATGCCGTTATTGGTGCTACGCAGCAGCGGACGCGCCAGCTCCAGAGAACGCATGCGCGCCATCTGGAAGTGCTGCCACGGGCCGATTGATTTACCGAACCACGCATCGTTGGAGATGGTCAGCAGATAGTCGGTGTCCGGGCGGAAGTTATCGCGCACCTGCTCGCCGAGGATGATTTCGTAGCAGATGGCGGCCGTCAGGGCCAGACCGTGCGCGTGAAGCTGGGGCTGAACGTACGGACCGCGGCTGAAGGAGGACATCGGCAGGTCAAAGAACGGTGCCAGCGGACGCAAAATAGACTCCAGCGGCACAAATTCACCGAACGGCACGAGGTGGTTCTTGTTGTACCGGTCGGTGGAGTGGTAGCTGTATTCGCTGTCTTTGCCGAGCGTAATAATGGTGTTGTAGGTGTCGTAGCGGTTCTGCTGATTCAGACGCGCATCAACAATGCCGGTAATCAGGGTGCTGCCACGCGCTACCAGCAGATCGTTCATCATGTTGAGGAACGGCTGCTGGTTAATTTCCAGATCGGGAATAGCGGATTCTGGCCAGATAATCAGCTGCGATTTGCCCATCACCTCTTCGGTGGCGTTGGCGTAGATCTTCAGCGTGTTCAGCAACTCTTTTTCGTCCCACTTCATGGACTGCGGGATATTCCCCTGCACCATGGAAACCTGCATGGCGCGCTCGGGCTCGGGCGTGAACCACTGGATATAGCGCAGCGGGAAGGGCAGAGCGAACAGCACCATCGCCACAGCCAGCGGCTTCCAGCCGCGCGTGACCAGCGCCAGCACCAGCAGGCCGCTTACCACCATCAGCAGGAAGTTAATGGCTTCAACGCCCATTACCGGTGCCAGACCTTTCATCGGGCCGTCAATCTGGCTGTAGCCGAACTGCAGCCACGGGAAGCCGGTCAGCACCCAGCCGCGGAGGAACTCGGTAATCTGCCAGACCACCGGCGCGGCAATGGCGACACGCAGCCAGGTGGTTTTAGGCCACAGGCGAGAGAGAATTCCGGCGAACAGACCGGTATAGAGCGAGAGATAGGCGGCGAGCAGGACGACCAGGAAGACGTTAACCGGCCCCGGCATCCCGCCAAACTGTGCGATGCTGACGTAGACCCAGTTAATGCCGGAGCCAAATAGCCCCAGCCCCCAGAAGTAGCCGATCGCAGCGGCCTGTACCGGACGACGATTCAGGGTTAACCCCTGAAGCCCCATCAGGGAGAGAATGGCCGCGGGCCAGATATCGTAAGGAGAAAAAGCCAGCGTACCGCTGGCTCCGAGTAACAGCGCCAGCAGCAAACGGACGCGCTGGCGTTCAAGCAATGGGGCAAATGCCATTTACATTAATCTTCCAGTTTTGGCACCGGTGAATCGTCCGGCGTTCTGACGTGAACCTGTATAATACGTCGGCTGTCGGCCATTGCCACTTTGAACTGGTAACCGTCGATGTCAACGGTCTCACCGCGCGCCGGAAGATGGCCAAAGGCCTGCATCACCAGCCCGCCAATGGTATCGACCTCTTCATCGCTGAAGTGGGTACCGAAGGCGTCGTTGAAATCTTCAATCGAGGCCAGCGCGCGCACGGTCCAGGTGTGGCGACTAAGCTGACGGAAGTCGATATCTTCTTCTTCGTCGTACTCGTCTTCGATTTCGCCCACGATCAGCTCAAGAATATCTTCGATCGTGACAAGACCTGAGACACCGCCGAATTCATCAATAACAATCGCCATGTGGTAACGCTGAGAGCGAAACTCTTTCAGCATTCGATCCACACGTTTACTTTCCGGCACGACCACGGCCTGGCGTAACACTTTTTCCATGCTGAAGGCTTCGGCATCGCTGCGCATAAACGGCAGCAGATCTTTGGCCATCAAAATCCCTTCGATGTGATCTTTATCTTCGCTGATGACCGGGAAACGCGAGTGGGCGGATTCGATGATCACATCAAGGCACTCGTCCAGCGTCTGGTTACGTTTCAGGGTGATCATCTGCGAGCGGGGGATCATGATGTCGCGGACGCGCTGGTCGGCAATGTCCATGACCCCTTCGAGCATTTCGCGCGTATCTTCGTCGATAAGGTCGTTCTGCCCGGAATCACGAATCAGCTCCAGCAGTTCATCACGGTTTTTCGGCTCGCCGTGGAAAAGCTGGTTCAGAATGAGGGAGAAAAATCCCTTTTTACTGGTTGTCGTGTCGCTACTGTGTGAATTGTCGTCGCTCATGGCGTTTGTTAAGGGTTCTCTTGTTAGTTCAACGTTAACCGCCGCGCTATGTCCCTGCGCGGCGGCATGGTAGTCAGTAACTGACTATTCTTTCTCGGCAATGTACGGATCCTCATAGCCCAGAGCAAGCATTATCTCTGTCTCAAGGGACTCCATCTCTTCCGCTTCGTCATCTTCAATGTGGTCGTAGCCCAGCAGGTGCAGGCTGCCGTGTACCACCATATGCGCCCAGTGGGCTTCCAGCGGTTTCTGCTGCTCTTTGGCTTCCTGCTCAACCACCTGACGGCAGATGATCAGATCGCCCAGCAGCGGCATCTCAATACCCGGCGGCGCTTCGAACGGAAAAGAGAGCACGTTGGTTGGCTTATCTTTCCCGCGGTAGGTCAGGTTAAGCTCATGGCTTTCAGCTTCATCCACCAGGCGAATCGTGACTTCTGATTCTTCCTGAAACTGGGGGATTACCGCATCCAGCCATTTCTGAAACTGTGCCTCTTCTGGCATGCCGGAATTGTCTTCACATGCCAGCTGTAAATCGAGGATCACCTGACTCATTTCTGTTCTTGCTCCTGCGCTTCGCGCTTACGTTCTGCGGCCTGTTCGGCCCTGCGTTTGTGATCCGCCTCTTCCCAGGCTTCATAGGCGTTAACGATGCGCGCGACCACCGGGTGGCGAACGACGTCTTCACTGTGGAAGAAGTTAAAGCTAATTTCGTCTACCTCTGACAGCACCTCAATGGCGTGGCGCAGGCCTGATTTAGTGCTGCGCGGCAGGTCGATCTGGGTGACGTCACCGGTGATCACCGCTTTCGAGTTGAAGCCGATACGCGTCAGGAACATTTTCATCTGTTCGATGGTGGTGTTCTGGCTTTCATCGAGAATGATGAACGCGTCGTTGAGCGTGCGGCCGCGCATGTAGGCGAGCGGGGCCACTTCGATCACGTTACGTTCGATCAGCTTCTCCACTTTCTCGAAGCCGAGCATTTCAAACAGCGCGTCGTACAGCGGGCGCAAATAGGGGTCCACTTTCTGACTCAAATCGCCCGGCAGGAAGCCGAGTTTTTCACCCGCTTCAACGGCAGGACGGGTCAGCAGGATGCGACGGATCTCCTGACGCTCCAGCGCATCCACCGCAGCGGCAACCGCCAGATAGGTTTTACCCGTCCCCGCCGGACCCACGCCGAAGGTGATGTCATGGTCAAGAATGTTGGCGATGTACTGCGCCTGGTTCGGCGTACGCGGCTTGATGACGCCACGCTTGGTCTTGATATTGATCGCCTTGCCGTAGTCCGGCACGCTTTCCGCGCTCTGCTCAAGCACGCGGGCCTCTTTAATGGCGAGGTGAATTTGTTCCGGTTCGATGTCCTGAATCTCGCCACGCATCGGGGCGGTATCGACATACAGGCTGCGCAGAATATCTGCTGCCGCATTGACGCAGATAGGGCGTCCGGTGAGTTTGAAATGGTTATCGCGACGATTGATTTCGATACCCAGACGTCGCTCCAGTTGTTTGATGTTGTCATCAAACGGCCCGCACAGGCTCAGCAGGCGAGCGTTGTCTGCGGGCTCAAGGCTAATTTCACGCGTATCTATGTTCAAACTGTTCCTCTTTAAATGGTTAACTGACCCGCTGCCACACGGCGCAATAGAACGGTCATTACCGAAATTATTCACGCCACAGAATAAAGGCGCAAGCGTTGCGGTAGATATTGGGGGTGATGAGAGGAAATACAAGGCCTGCCGAAGAGGCAGGCCTGAAGGATCAAGGCTGGTAAATCCCAACGCCAGAATCGTTTTCTTTGCGGGTACGAGAAATAACGGATTCCGGTGACTCGGCAATACGCAGGCCCATTTCGTCCTCGGTGCGTACCACCTTCGCGCGCAGCGAGTTGGTCAGCACTTCGACAATTTCGACGTCCACAAATTTACCGATCATGTCCGGGGTGCCTTCGAAGTTCACCACGCGGTTGTTCTCGGTACGACCAGAGAGCTCCATAATGCTCTTACGGGAGGTGCCTTCCACCAGAATGCGCTGGACGGTGCCGAGCATGCGGCGGCTCCAGGCGTTGGCCTGCTGGTTGATGCGTTCCTGAAGAATATACAGACGCTGCTTTTTCTCTTCTTCCGGCACGTCATCAACCATGTCGGCCGCAGGCGTGCCAGGACGCGCTGAGAAGATGAAGCTGTAACTGACGTCAAAGTTCACTTCACCGATGAGCTTCATGGTGCGCTCGAAGTCATCAGCGGTTTCGCCTGGGAAGCCGACGATAAAGTCAGAGCTAATCTGGATATCCGGACGCGCTTCACGCAGCTTGCGGATGGTGGATTTATATTCCAGCACCGTATGCGGGCGGCCCATCAGGTTCAGCACGCGGTCAGAGCCGCACTGAATCGGCAGGTGCAGGAAGCTCACCAGCTCTGGCGTATCGCGATAGACGTCAATAATGTCGTCGGTAAACTCCATCGGATGGCTGGTGGTAAAGCGAATACGGTCAATGCCGTCAATCGCGGCTACCAGGCGCAGCAGTTCGGCAAAGCTGCCGGTGGTGCCGTCGTAGTTCTCGCCACGCCAGGCGTTAACGTTCTGGCCCAGCAGGTTCACTTCGCGAACGCCCTGCGCGGCAAGCTGGGCAATTTCAAACAGAATGTCGTCCGCAGGGCGGCTGACCTCTTCACCGCGGGTGTAAGGCACCACGCAGTAGGTACAGTATTTGTTGCAGCCTTCCATGATCGAGACGAAGGCGGTCGGGCCATCGGCGCGCGGCTCTGGCAGACGGTCAAATTTCTCGATCTCCGGGAAGCTGACGTCAACGACCGGACTACGGTTACCGCGAACCTGATTGATCATCTCCGGCAGGCGGTGCAGGGTCTGAGGACCAAAGACGATATCCACATACGGGGCTCTCTGACGGATCAGCTTACCTTCCTGCGACGCGACGCAGCCACCGACGCCAATGATCAGGTCCGGATTTTTCCGTTTGAGAAGCTTCCAGCGGCCTAACACATGAAAGACTTTTTCCTGTGCTTTTTCACGAATTGAACAGGTGTTCAGCAGCAGCACATCGGCTTCTTTCGCATTTTCAGTCAGCTGGTATCCGTGGGTGGTATCCAGCAGATCGGCCATCTTGGATGAATCGTATTCGTTCATCTGACAGCCCCAGGTTTTTATATGGAGTTTTTTAGTCATCGACTTGCTCAGCTCAGGATTGCAAGCCGCGTATTGTAATGCTTTGGTGGGGTTGTGACCAGTATGAAGGTTGTGTGTCTCAGGACCGCAAAAATCCGGTAAACTTAAGGGATTCTCCAATAAGGAAAATTGACCATGACACTCCAACACACCGAAGTTGCCGTTGTCGGCGGCGGTATGGTCGGCGGCGCGCTGGCGCTGGGGCTGGCGCAGCAGGGATTTGATGTAACCGTTATTGAACAGGCGGCTCCCCCGGCATTCGATCCCGCCAGCAAACCGGACGTGCGCATTTCCGCCATCAGCGCGGCGTCCGTCGATCTGCTGCGCGGCCTGGGCGTCTGGGAGGCGGTGCAGGCGATGCGCGCACACCCTTACAGCCGTCTTGAAACCTGGGAGTGGGAAAATGCCCACGTGTCGTTTGACGCCGCCGAGCTGAAGCTGCCGCGCCTGGGCTATATGGTGGAAAACAACGTGCTCCAGCTGGCGCTCTGGCAGGCGCTGGAGGCACATCCGAAGGTGACGCTGCGTATGCCTGCGTCACTTAAGACACTGCATCCTCATGAAAGCGGCTATTTGCTGACGCTCGACAGCGGCGATGAACTGGCCGTGAAGCTGGTCGTCGGGGCCGATGGCGCTAACTCGCAGGTCAGGGAGATGGCGGGTATTGGGGTTCATGCCTGGCAATATCAGCAATCCTGCATGTTAATCACCGTTCAGTGTGAGAATGCGCCGGGCGAAAGCACCTGGCAGCACTTTACGCCGAACGGCCCGCATGCATTCTTGCCGCTGTTTGATAACTGGGCTTCGCTGGTGTGGTACGACAAACCGGCGCGCATTCGCCAGCTGCAGGGGCTGTCGATGGAGCAGTTGCAGCGCGAGATCCTGCTTCACTTCCCGAGCCGCCTTGGCAACGTGACGCCAGTCACCGCAGGTGCATTCCCGCTCACGCGCCGTCATGCTTTACAGTATGCCCGAGAAGGGCTGGCGCTGGTGGGCGATGCGGCACACACCATCCACCCTCTGGCGGGGCAGGGAGTCAACCTTGGATACCGTGACGTCGATGCGTTACTGGACGTTCTGGGCAACGCACGCGCTCACGCGGAAGCCTGGGCCAGCCATCAGGTACTGAAGCGCTACCAGACGCGCCGTATGGCGGATAACTTCATCATGCAGTCAGGGATGGATCTGTTCTATGCCGGTTTCAGCAATGACCTGGCCCCGGTGCGCATTCTGCGTAACATTGGCTTAATGGCGGCAGAGCGTGCCGGTGGGCTGAAGCGTCAGGCGCTGAAATACGCCCTCGGACTCTAATCTTAATTCCCTCTCCCCGTGGGAGAGGGGCAGGGGGAGGGCATCAGGCCGCACTATTCTGAGCAACAAAAACAAAAAAGCCCGCAGAGCGGGCTTGTTTGTTTTAAGTGGCTGGGGTGCAGGGATTCGAACCCCGGAATGCTGGTATCAGAAACCAGAGCCTTACCGCTTGGCGACACCCCAATTGCGTTAAACAGACTGCTTAACGACTTTTAAATTGGCTGGGGTACGAGGATTCGAACCTCGGAATGCCGGAATCAGAATCCGGTGCCTTACCGCTTGGCGATACCCCAACAATTTTTTATTACCGAAAAAAATCGATAATCTTAATTTGGTGGCTACGACGGGATTCGAACCTGTGACCCCATCATTATGAGTGATGTGCTCTAACCAACTGAGCTACGTAGCCAGTACTGCAGTCTTCGATGGCTGGGGTACCTGGATTCGAACCAGGGAATGCCGGTATCAAAAACCGGTGCCTTACCGCTTGGCGATACCCCAATACCGCGGAGAACCGCAAAATCGAAGAAATATGGCTGGGGTACCTGGATTCGAACCAGGGAATGCCGGTATCAAAAACCGGTGCCTTACCGCTTGGCGATACCCCATCCGTGCAACGCTTACCCGGGAATGGTGCGGGAGGCGAGACTTGAACTCGCACACCTTGCGGCGCCAGAACCTAAATCTGGTGCGTCTACCAATTTCGCCACTCCCGCAAAAAGATGGTGGCTACGACGGGATTCGAACCTGTGACCCCATCATTATGAGTGATGTGCTCTAACCAACTGAGCTACGTAGCCATCTTTTTTTCGCGTTACCTTATCGGCGTTGCGGGGCGCATTATGCGTATAGACCCTTGCAGCGTCAACACCTTTTTCAACGAAAATAGCCGGAATGTGACTGTTTGGTTAGGTTGCGAACAGCGTGGCCGAATATTCGGCAATTATTGGTTATTAATCGGTTTTTGGTGGTGAAATGTGAGGCAAAAAAAACAGGCCCCTGAGGGGCCTGTTTGAAATCGTTGTGATTATTTGTAGGCGGACTGGTGAACGCCTACCGCACGCCCCGATGGATCGTTCATCGCCTTGAAAGATTCATCCCATTCAATGGCTTTTGCAGATGAACAGGCCACTGACGGACCGCCAGGAACACACTCGGCAGCGCTCGGCACCGGGAACAGCTCTTCAAAGATCTCACGGTAGAGGTACGCTTCTTTCGAGCCCGGCGTGTTGTACGGGAAGCGGAAGCTTGCGGTTTCCAGCTGCTGGTCAGAAATCTGCTTCGCCGCCACCTCTTTCAGGGTGTCGATCCAGCTGTAGCCAACGCCATCAGAAAACTGCTCTTTCTGACGCCATGCCACGCTCGCCGGCAGGTAGGATTCAAAACATTCGCGCAGGATATGTTTTTCCATCTTGCCGTTGCCGCACATCTTGTCCTGCGGGTTGATACGCATCGCCACGTCGAGGAATTTCTTATCCAGGAACGGTACGCGCGCTTCCACGCCCCAGGCCGACATCGCTTTGTTGGCGCGTGCGCAGTCAAACATGTGCAGCGCCTGGAGTTTACGCACGGTCTCTTCGTGCAGCTCTTTGGCGTTTGGCGCTTTGTGGAAGTACAGGTAGCCACCAAACACTTCGTCAGAACCTTCACCGGAGAGCACCATCTTGATGCCCATCGCCTTGATCTTGCGCGACATCAGGTACATCGGCGTGGAGGCGCGAATGGTGGTTACGTCATAGGTTTCAATGTGATAGATCACATCGCGGATCGCGTCCAGGCCTTCCTGCACGGTGAAGTGAATTTCGTGGTGAACGGTGCCGAGGTGGTTTGCCACTTCCTGCGCGGCTTTCAGATCCGGTGCCCCTTCCAGGCCCACGGCAAAGGAGTGCAGCTGCGGCCACCAGGCCTCGGAGCGCTCCTGATCTTCCACGCGACGAGCCGCGAATTTCTTGGTGATCGCGGAGATCACGGAGGAGTCCAGACCGCCGGAGAGCAGTACGCCGTAAGGCACGTCTGACATCAGGTGGCTTTTCACGGAATCTTCCAGCGCCTGACGCAGCTCGGCTTTATCCGTCACGTTGTCTTTCACCGCGTCATAGTCAAACCAGTCGCGCTGGTAGTACGAACGGATTTCACCGTCTTTACTCCACAGATAGCTGCCCGCCGGGAACTCTTTGATGGTGCGGCAGACCGGCACCAGGGCTTTCATTTCGGACGCGACATAGAAGTTGCCGTGTTCATCGTGCCCCATGTACAGCGGGATAATACCGATATGGTCACGGCCAATCAGGTAAGCGTCTTTTTCGCTGTCGTACAGCGCGAAGGCAAACATGCCTTGCAGCTCGTCGAGGAACTCCGGGCCTTTCTCCTGATACAGCGCCAGGATCACTTCACAGTCAGAGCCGGTCTGGAAGGCGTAGCGGTCGCCGTACTCGGCGCGCAGCGCCTGATGGTTATAAATTTCACCGTTGACAGCCAGCGCGTGCGTTTTTTTCTCGTTATACAGCGGCTGTGCACCGGCGTTGACGTCAACAATCGACAGGCGTTCGTGAGCCAGAATCGCTTTGTCGCTGGCGTAAACGCCTGACCAGTCCGGGCCGCGATGGCGCATCAGGCGGGACAATTCGAGTGCTTTTTTACGCAGTTCGCCCGCGTCAGTTTTAATATCCAGTACGCCAAAAATTGAACACATAACCTTCTCCGTTAACCCTGTTGCATTGTGATGTTGCTTGCTTATGAAAATGCCGCAAAAGGGGGGAGGGGCGCAAGGGTTTTACGGGCCAAAACGGAAAAAGTGCAATAGTGATTGCGGAATAGTGAAAAAAGAGTACGTCACACATCCTTTTATTGATGATTATGCAATGAAAATGGTTTTTTGTTAGATGGTGTTTTGTTTGTATAAGCTGAAAATGAAAAACCACGCCCTGGGACGTGGTTCAGAATCAAATAACGTCGATTTCGTCGACAGAGGGGTAAATCCAGCTTGGTCGGAAGGGCATCGTATCGATGTCATCAAGCTGCGAGACGCCAGAAAGTACCAGGATGGTTTCAAGCCCCGCCTGGAAGCCAGCCAGAATATCGGTGCGCAGGTTGTCGCCAACAATGACGGTTTCTTCTGAGTGTGCCTGCATCGTATTCAGCGCGGCGCGGATGATCCACGGGCTCGGTTTGCCGACAACAAAAGGCTTACGGCCCGAGATTTTTTCAATACCGGCGCACAGCGCGCCGCAGGCCGGATAGAAACCACGGCCGTGCGTATCCGGGTTGGTGGCAATAAAGCGCGCACCGTTGGCGACAAAGTAGGCTGCTTTATGCATCATCTCCCAGTTAAAGGAACGCGTTTCTCCCACGATCACAAAGTCCGGGTTCACATCGGTAATGGTAAAGCCTGTTTTATACAGCTCGTGGATCAGCGCGCCTTCACCGACCACGTAGGCTTTTTTTCCTTCCTGACGCTTCAGGAAATCCGCCGTTGCCATTGCGGAGGTATAAAACACGCTGTCCGGCACGTTGACGCCTGCGGTGGCAAAGCGGTTCGCCAGATCCTGACCGGTTTGGGAAGGGTAGTTCGTGAGTAGAACCAATGGCATTCCTTTGTCGATGATGCGGTGAAGAAACTCCGCAGCACCCGGCACGGCAACGTTGTCGTGCATCAGCACGCCGTCGATATCACAAATTACATTCTTAATGGTCATGGACATTCCGACATCAAAAAAAGAAGGCGTTACTATAAGGTCCGATCAGGATTCCAGCAAATGCTGGAGCAGGATCCCGTTGAGCATGGCGCGCTTGACAAGCGCAAACGCGCCAATCGCCGAGCGATGGTCAAGCTTCGAACGAACCACCGGGAGGTTCTGTCGGAATGCTTTTAGCGCCTGGGTGTTGATACAGCCTTCGATAGCGGGCAGCAGCACCTTTTCCGCTTCAACAATCTCTCCGGCGATCACCACTTTCTGCGGGTTAAACAGGTTAATGGCGATGGCGATGGTTTTCCCCAGATGGCGACCTACCTGCTCGATCACCTCACAGGCCAGCGCGTCGCCTTTATTGGCGGCTTTGCAGATGGTGCCTATCTTGCAATCGTCCAGCGTGACGCGGCTTTGATAACCCTGCTCAAGCAGGTGGCGAACGCGCTGCTCGATGGCCGTGTTGGCGGCGATGGTTTCAAGGCAGCCGAAGTTGCCGCAGTGGCAGCGTTCGCCGAGCGGTTCAACCTGGATGTGGCCGATCTCGCCAACGTTACCGTTACGACCAATAAAAATACGGCCATTGGAGATAATCCCTGCGCCCGTACCGCGGTGTACGCGCACCAGAATAGAGTCTTCACAGTCCTGACTCGCACCAAAGTAGTGCTCAGCCAGCGCTAAAGATCGAATATCATGGCCGACAAAGCAGGTCACCTTAAAGCGTTTTTCCAGCGCGTCGACCAGCGCCCAGTTCTCAACCTGAATATGCGGCATGTATCGGATCACACCGCTTTCCGGGTCGACCAGGCCCGGCAGAATGACAGAGATGGCGATCAGTTCGCGGATCTTGCGCTGACAGCTTTCAATAAAGTGCGCGATAGTATTCAGCAGCGCGTGTTCCAGCGTCTCCTGAGTGCGCTCGGGCAGCGGGTAGTGCTCTTCCGCAATGGCTTTGCTGCTCAGATCGTACAGCGTGAGCGTGGTGTCATGACGACCAAGCCGGACGCCAATGGCCTGAAAGTTACGGGTTTCGGTAATGATGGAGATGGCGCGGCGGCCCCCGGTGGAGGCCTGCTGATCGACTTCTTTGATCAAACCGCGCTCAATGAGCTGGCGGGTAATTTTTGTCACGCTGGCGGGAGCAAGCTGGCTTTGTTCGGCTATCTGGATCCGCGAGATTGGACCATGTTGGTCAATCAGGCGATAAACCGCCGCACTGTTAAGTTGTTTAACGAGATCGACATTACCGATTTGAGCTTGTCCGCCTGGTGTCATACTTTTACTTACTCAGTGACGACCTCGTTACCATTAACGATGGTCTTAATAATTTTATAATCGTGTGTGAATGCCGTCAGGTTTGCAACCATACCTGGTGCAATTCCGCCGAGCTGTTTATCCACGCCGATGGCGCGAGCCGGATAAAGGGTAGCCATACGCAGGACTTCATCAAGCGCAATCCCACAATGCTCCACCAGATTACGCACCCCTTCAATCATGGTCAAAGAGGAGCCACTCAGCGTACCGTTTTCATCCACACACAGTCCATTGCGGTAGTATATTGTTTTACCAGCAAAAATGAACTGCTCAATATTTGCGCCTGCTGGCGCGGTGGCATCGGTGACCAGGCAGAGCTTGTCACCTTTCAGCCGTTTGGCGTTGCGAATGTTGGTGTAATCAACGTGCATGCCATCAGCGATAATGCCGCAGTAGACGTCTGGTTCGTCGAGAATCGCCCCGACCAGACCCGGTTCACGGCCGGTAATATACGGCATGGCGTTGTAAAGGTGGGTCGCAAAGGTAATGCCGGCACGGAAGCCCGCTTTGGCTTCTTTCAGCGTGGCGTTTGAGTGGCCTGCTGAAACCACAATCCCGGCGGCAGCCAGTTTGCTGATGACCTCAGTACCGGTCATTTCAGGCGCCAGCGTCACTTTAGCGATCACATCAGCATTGGCACACATGTAGTCGACCAGTTCAGCATCCGGCTTGCGCACGTAATCCGGGTTATGCGTGCCTTTTTTCACTATGTTCAGCCATGGCCCTTCCAGATGCAGACCCAGCGCCTGGTTCGGGTGTTTGGCGAGGTATTCGCGCATCACGCGGATACCCTGTTTCATCAGGTCATCACTGCTGGTGATGAGCGTCGGCAGATAGCTGGTGCAGCCTGATTTCTCGTTAGCTTTCTGCATGATTTCCAGCGTTTCAACCGTCACCGCCTCGGCGGTGTCATTGAACTGCACACCGCCGCAGCCGTTAAGCTGTACGTCGATGAAACCGGGGGAGATTACTGCTCCATTGAGTGAGCGCTGTTCTATCTCCGGCGGCAGTTCCGCCAGCGGGCAAACACGTTCAATCAGGCCATTGGCGATAACAATCGCATGGTCATCCAGAATTTCATGGCCGGTATAAATCCGACCGTGGGTTAAAGCGTACATATCGACCCCCGGTTAAAAAAAGCGACCGCCTCTGACAGAAGAGGCGGTTATTCAATTACAGACCTTTGATGTTCTCAGCTTCTAACTCGTTGAAGTATTTCAGCGTTTTCACCTTCAGCTCCATCGTGGACGGTTCGTCGCAGACGATGACTGATTTTGGATGCAGCTGCAGGCAGCTGATGGTCCACATGTGGTTAACGTTGCCTTCAACGGCTGCCTGGAGCGCCTGCGCTTTCACGCCGCCCAGTACCAGAATCATCACCTCTTCGGCATCCAGCAGGGTGCCTACGCCAACGGTCAGGGCGTATTTTGGAACCTGGTTCACGTCACCGTCAAAGAAGCGGGAGTTTGCCACGCGGGTGTCATGGGTCAGCGTTTTAATACGGGTACGGGAAGCCAGAGAAGAGGCTGGTTCGTTAAACGCGATATGACCATCGTTGCCCACGCCACCCATGAACAGGTGGATTTTACCGTAAGAACGGATTTTTTCTTCGTACTGACGGCATTCTGCGTCAATATCAGGCGCATTTCCATTCAGCAGGTTAATATTTTCAGCTGGGATATCAACGTGATCAAAGAAATTGCGGTGCATGAAGCTATGGTAGCTTTCAGGATGCTCCTTTGGCAGGCCGACATATTCGTCCATGTTGAAGGTCACAACGTGTTTAAAGCTAACCTGGCCCGCTTTATGCATTTCAACCAGCGCTTTGTACGCGGTCAGTGGGGTACCACCGGTTGGAAGGCCAAGAACGAAAGGACGATCGGCAGTAGGCTTGAAGGCATTAATACGGTTAACGATATGGCGAGCGGCCCATTTACCGACTTGTTCAGCAGTTGCCAGGGGAATCAGTCTCATTGTTCACCTCAAAGTTTAAGTAGAAGAGTGGGCGGATGGGTATCGGAACCTGATGCTTAAGCGTAACCTGGAACCTTTCAGGCCGGATCAATCCGTCTTGATTTTTTGAATGATAAAATAAGTTTTGGCTGTTAGCCAGTGAAAGGGAGGAGGGAATACGATATTTGGTGACAATAATCACAAAAAATAGGTGTTTAATTTGCGATACGAATTAATTTTTCACACACTCAGACTGCCAGTGAATCATCAACTGTATCTATCGTTCGTGACACAATAAAAACATAGTTTATGCGCGAGTCTTAATAATGGGTCTCGTAGGGGGAATAGGATGAATATTTTAGGTTTTTTCCAGCGCCTCGGTAGGGCTTTGCAGCTCCCTATCGCCGTGCTACCGGTTGCAGCGTTGCTGCTGCGATTCGGGCAACCCGATCTTCTTAACGTGCCGTTTATTGCCCAGGCAGGCGGCGCCATTTTTGACAACCTTGCGCTGATCTTCGCCATCGGCGTGGCGTCAAGCTGGTCAAAAGACAGCGCCGGTGCTGCGGCACTGGCAGGGGCGGTAGGTTACTTCATCCTCACGAAAGCGATGGTAACCATCAACCCGGAAATCAACATGGGTGTACTGGCGGGTATCATTACCGGTCTGGTCGGTGGTGCCGTGTACAACCGCTGGGCGGGTATCAAACTGCCTGACTTCCTGAGCTTCTTCGGCGGTAAACGTTTTGTGCCAATTGCGACGGGCTTTTTCTGTCTGATCCTGGCAGCTATCTTTGGCTACGTCTGGCCGCCGGTGCAGCATGCTATCCATGCGGGCGGCGAGTGGATTGTTTCTGCGGGTGCAGTGGGCTCAGGTATCTTTGGCTTTATCAACCGTCTGCTGATCCCAACCGGTCTGCATCAGGTGCTGAACACCATCGCCTGGTTCCAGATTGGTGAGTTCACCAATGCTGCGGGCACCGTATTCCACGGCGACATCAACCGCTTCTACGCGGGTGACGGCACCGCGGGTATGTTCATGTCTGGCTTCTTCCCAATCATGATGTTTGGTCTGCCGGGCGCTGCACTGGCAATGTACCTGGCTGCGCCAAAAGCGCGTCGCCCAATGGTTGGCGGCATGCTGCTGTCCGTTGCGATTACCGCGTTCCTGACCGGTGTAACCGAGCCGCTGGAATTCCTGTTCATGTTCCTGGCGCCGGTGCTGTACCTCATGCATGCGGTGCTTACCGGTATCAGCCTGTTTGTGGCGACCCTGCTGGGCATCCATGCTGGCTTCTCTTTCTCTGCAGGCGCGATCGACTACGTGTTGATGTACAACCTGCCGGCGGCAAGCAAGAACGTCTGGATGCTGGTGGTAATGGGTCTGGTCTTCTTCGTCATCTACTTCGTGCTGTTCACTGCGGTTATTCGTATGTTTAACCTCAAAACACCAGGCCGCGAAGATACCAAAGACGAAGTGGTCACCAACGAAGCCAACAGCAATACCGAAGAGGGTCTGACTCAGCTGGCGACCAGCTATATCGCTGCCGTCGGTGGGACTGACAACCTGAAAGCGATTGATGCCTGTATCACCCGTCTGCGTCTGACGGTGGGTGACTCGGCGCGCGTAAGCGACGCAATGTGCAAACGCCTTGGTGCATCGGGCGTGGTTAAACTGAACAAACAAACTATCCAGGTTATCGTAGGCGCCAAAGCGGAATCCATTGGCGACGAAATGAAGAAAGTGGTTGCCCGTGGCCCGGTCGCGGCAGCATCAGCCGACAGCGCGCCTGCGTCGACGGCTGCCCCGGTAGCGAAGCCGCAGGCCGTGCCTAACGCCGTGACGGTGGCCGCGCTGGTCTCTCCGGTAACCGGTGACGTGGTTGACCTTGAGCAGGTGCCTGACGAAGCGTTCGCCAGCAAAGCGGTCGGTGACGGCGTGGCGGTGAAACCAACGGACAAAACCGTTGTGTCTCCGGCGGCAGGCACCATCGTGAAAATCTTCAACACCAACCACGCGTTCTGCCTCGAAACCGAAAAAGGCGCGGAGATCGTTGTCCATATGGGGATCGATACCGTAGCGCTGAACGGTCAGGGCTTTACTCGCCTGGTGGAAGAGGGGGCCGAAGTGGTGGCAGGTCAGCCGATTCTGGAAATGGATCTGGACTTCCTGAACGCTAACGCGCGCTCGATGATTAGTCCGGTCGTGTGCAGCAACATCGACGACTTTAGCGGTCTGGTACTCCAGGCGAAAGGTCAGGTGGTTGCGGGTCAGACACCGCTGTATGAGATTAAAGGCAAGTAATCGCTCCTGAGTAGAGTCATGCCTTAAGCGGCGGGGGATATCCTCCGCCGCTTTTTTTTGCAGCAAACGCCCCCATTATTTTCATCTGATACGTATTTTCCGTAACTAAGGGTTGTCACTACGTCCGGCTTATAAGATCATACGCCGTTATACGTTGTTTACGCTTTGAGGAATCCACGATGAGTGAGGCAGAAGCCCGCCCGAGTAACTTTATTCGTCAGATCATCGATGAAGATCTGGCCAGTGGTAAGCACACCACGGTACATACGCGTTTCCCGCCGGAGCCGAACGGCTACCTGCACATTGGTCACGCGAAATCGATCTGCCTGAACTTTGGCATTGCGCAAGACTACCAGGGGCAGTGCAACCTGCGTTTCGATGACACCAACCCAGTAAAAGAAGACATCGAATACGTTGAGTCCATTAAAAACGACGTGCAATGGCTGGGCTTCAACTGGTCTGGCGATATCTGCTACTCCTCTGACTATTTTGATCAGCTGTATGCCTACGCGGTGGAGCTGATCAACAAAGGTCTGGCCTACGTCGACGAGCTGTCTGCGGACGAAATCCGCGAGTATCGCGGTACGCTGACTGCACCAGGCAAAAACAGCCCGTTCCGCGATCGCAGCGTGGAAGAGAACCTGGCGCTGTTTGAAAAAATGCGTGCCGGTGGCTTCGAAGAAGGCAAAGCGTGCCTGCGTGCCAAAATCGATATGGCGTCGCCGTTTATCGTGATGCGCGATCCGGTGCTGTACCGCATTAAGTTCGCAGAACACCACCAGACCGGCAACAAGTGGTGCATTTATCCGATGTACGACTTCACCCACTGCATCAGCGATGCGCTGGAAGGCATTACCCACTCGCTGTGTACGCTGGAGTTCCAGGATAACCGTCGTCTGTACGACTGGGTGCTGGATAACATCACCATTCCTGTGCATCCGCGTCAGTACGAGTTCTCTCGTCTGAATCTGGAATACACCGTGATGTCCAAGCGTAAGCTGAACCTGCTGGTGACCGACAAGCACGTTGAAGGCTGGGACGACCCGCGCATGCCGACCATCTCCGGCCTGCGTCGTCGTGGTTACACTGCCGCTTCTATTCGTGAGTTCTGCAAACGTATCGGCGTGACCAAGCAGGACAACACCATCGAAATGGCGTCTCTGGAATCCTGCATTCGTGAAGATCTTAACGAAAACGCCCCGCGCGCGATGGCTGTTATCGATCCGGTGAAACTGGTTATTGAAAATTACCCGCAGGGTGGAAGCGAGCTGGTCTCTATGCCTAACCATCCGAATAAACCGGAAATGGGAAGCCGCGACGTGCCGTTCAGCGGTGAGATCTGGATCGACCGTGCTGACTTCCGTGAAGAAGCCAATAAGCAGTACAAGCGTCTGGTGTTGGGTAAAGAAGTTCGTCTGCGTAACGCCTACGTCATCAAAGCCGAGCGCGTAGAGAAGGATGCTGAAGGTAACATTACCACCATCTTCTGTTCGTACGATGCTGAGACGCTGAGCAAAGATCCGGCAGACGGCCGCAAGGTGAAAGGCGTGATCCACTGGGTGAGCGCTTCCCACGCGCTGCCGGTAGAAATTCGTCTGTACGATCGTCTGTTTAGCGTACCTAACCCGGGTGCGGCGGAAGACTTTCTGGCGACCATCAACCCGGAATCTTTGGTGATCAAGCAGGGTTATGCGGAGCCATCGCTGAAAGCCGCTGAAGCGGGCAAAGCGTTCCAGTTCGAGCGTGAAGGTTACTTCTGCCTGGACAGCCGTTATAGCACGGCAGAAAAACCGGTATTTAACCGTACCGTAGGTCTGCGTGATACCTGGACCAAGATCGGCGAATAATAACGCTGCACTGGTCAATGAGAGACAAACGCCGCTTATAGCGGCGTTTTTTTATTTAATGATCATATCGTTAAAGTAGGCCCGTAATTAGGCCAGCTAAAATTTTTGGTCAATGCGGTGCTACTTATTTTTCTAAAAAAAGTTTGTCTGTTTCATAAAAAAGAGAATTAAGACAAATACGGGTTTTATTACGATCTAATACGCCGAAATTACCTGCTCTACCCCCGCCACACCTTGCATCCGGCCAAATGTTACAAAGCACTACCAATTATGTGCACTTCGTCATAATCCTGACTTTTGCCCACTGAAAAGCATTGATAATTCGCGTCGCGAAAAATAACCTAAAGACGGTAGTTAATTCGAGGGTATTTATAACTACCCCTGGCCTTTTGGTCTTTTATATTTTCGCCGTTTAAGGCGTTTTAATTCGTCAAAGAGGAATAATCTATGCGTACGTTCAGTGGCAAACGTAGTGCGCTGGCGCTGGCTATTGCCGGTGTCACAGCAATGTCGGGCCTGGTGGTGACACCAGAGGCAAAAGCAGCAGGTTTCATCGAAGATTCTACCCTCACTGGCGGTATTTATTACTGGCAGCGTGAACGTGACCGTAAAGATGTCACAGAAGATAAATACAAAACCAACCTCTCACACTCCACCTGGAACGCCAACCTGGACTTCCAGTCAGGCTACGCCGCCGATATGTTCGGTCTGGATATTGCCGCGTTTACGGCGATTGAAATGGCTGAAAATGGCGACAGCGGCCACCCGAACGAAATTGCCTTCTCCTCCAGCAATAAAGCCTATGACGAAGACTGGTCAGGGGATAAAAGCGGTATCAGCCTTTATAAGGCCGCAGCGAAATTCAAATACGGCCCGGTATGGGCGCGTGGGGGCTATATTCAGCCAACCGGCCAGACGCTGTTAGCACCGCACTGGAGCTTTATGCCTGGTACCTATCAGGGGGCAGAAGCCGGGGCTAACTTTGACTATGGTGATGCAGGTGCGTTGAGCTTCTCCTATATGTGGACCAACGAGTACAAAGCGCCGTGGCACATTGAGATGGACAAGTTCTACCAGAACGATAAGAAAACCAAAGTCGATTACCTCCACTCGCTGGGCGCGAAGTACGATTTCAAAAACGATCTGGTTCTGGAAGCTGCATTTGGTCAGGCGGAAGGCTATATCGATCAGTATTTTGCTAAAGCCAGCTACAAATTTGATATCGCCGGTAGTCCGCTGAGCACCAGCTACCAGTTCTACGGTACGCGCGATAAGGTCAGCGATGGCAGCGTAAATGACATTTATAACGGTACCGCGTGGCTGCAGGCGTTAACCTTCGGCTACAAGGTTGGCCAGGTTGATTTGCGCCTGGAAGGGACATGGGTGAAGGCGAAAGGGCAGCAGGGCTACTTCCTGCAGCGTATGACGCCGACCTATGCCTCATCCAACGGTCGTCTGGATATCTGGTGGGATAACCGCTCAGACTTTAACGCCGACGGCGAGAAAGCGGTCTTCTTCGGCGCCATGTATGACCTGAAAAACTGGAACCTGCCGGGCTGGGCGGTGGGCGCTTCTTACGCTTACGCCTGGGATGCAAAACCAGCAGACATGGCGACGCCGGATGCGTACTACGATCCAAACTATCGCCTGAAAGAGTCCTCCTACAGCCTGGATGCTATCTACACCCTGCAGGAGGGCCGCGCGAAAGGCACGATGTTCAAGCTGCACTTTACGCAGTATGACAACCACTCCGATATCCCAAGCTATGCGGGCGGTTACGGCAACATCTTCCAGGATGAACGTGACGTCAAATTCATGGTTATCGCCCCATTCACCATCTTCTGATGAGCACACCGGCGGGCTGAGTCCCGCCGGTCTGGAGACTGCATATGATGAAAAAAATCGTAATCGTCGCGCTGATGGCATCAGGGCTGGTGGCGTGTGTTCAGACTCAGGCGCCGAAAGAGGACGCCCGTCTGAAGGAGGCGTACAGCGCCTGTATTAATACCGCGGAAGGATCGCCTGAGAAAATTGAAGCCTGCCAGAGCGTGCTAAATGTGTTAAAGAAAGAGAAAGCGCATGAGGCGTTCGCGACGCAGGAGAATGTTCGCGTGATGGATTATCAGGCCTGCATCCAGGCACGTAAAACCGGTAACGATCAGGAAGTGGCGAAGCGTTGCGATAAAATCTGGAACGAGATACGCAATAACAACAAATGAGTTGATCTACGCCCGGTGGCACTTTGCTGACCGGGCTTTTTTAATGCAAAAAAAAGCCAACCTTACGGCTGGCTCAGAGTATGAACGCTAACTTATTTTGTGTCGTGAGCGTGTTCATTCTCGCGGCAATCCCCTTCAGCGCAGTGACCGTAAAGGTACAGGCTGTGGTTGGTCAGGCGAATGCCATGACGAGCTGCGATTTCACGCTGACGCGCTTCGATGGAATCATCGCTAAATTCAATGACCTTGCCGCAATCGAGGCAGATCAGGTGATCGTGGTGATGCTGCTGGGTCAGTTCGAATACAGATTTACCGCCTTCGAAATTATGACGGGTAACAATGCCCGCGTCATCAAACTGGTTCAGCACGCGATATACGGTGGCCAGCCCAATCTCTTCACCCATGTCGATAAGACGTTTATAAAGGTCTTCCGCACTGACATGGTGATTGTCTGGACCCTGAAGCACTTCCAGGATTTTTAACCGAGGAAGCGTTACTTTCAGGCCAGCCTTCTTTAATGCGGTATTGTTGTCAGTCATGCGGAATCTGTCCTGTTGCTAAACGATTCACTTCTCTGGGAAGTGACAGAAAATGCACCTGGGATAATGCGTCTCATTATAGAACTGCCATGCCTAAATGAAAACTGCAAGTCTCAGGCAAAGTATGCTTATAAAAACGTGGTATCACCTACAAACTTGCTCAAAGGAAACCACATTTTGCCAGGGAGACATTGTACAGGTCTGGGCGAAAAAGTTAAAAGTTTGTAGCAATTAATTTAATCGGTTTTACCTGGAAAAGGGGCGCAACCCGCGTTGCGCCGTAAAAATCAGGCGTTGAGAATATCGTCCAGATGCAGTTCTTCGCGGATCTGCTTAACCCACTTCTCTACACGCTCTGCGGTCAGTTCTGGCTGACGGTCTTCGTCAATGGCAAGTCCGACAAAATGATCGTCATCGGCCAGGCCTTTAGAGGCTTCGAAGTGGTAACCGGCAGTCGGCCAGTGGCCCACAATAACCGCGCCATTAGGCTCAATGATGTCGCGAATCGTCCCCAGCGCATCACAGAAGTACTCGGCGTAATCTTCCTGATCGCCACAACCGAACAGGGCAACCAGCTTGCCGTTGAAGTCCACCTCTTCCAGCGTCGGGAAGAAATCGTCCCAGTCGCACTGGGCTTCACCATAGTACCAGGTTGGAATACCCAGCAGCAGAATGTCATAGCCCTCGAGATCTTCTTTGCTGCTCTTGGCGATGTCATGCACATCAGCAACGTCTTTACCGAGCTGTTTCTGAATGTTTTTTGCGATATTTTCGGTATTGCCGGTATCACTGCCGAAGAAAATGCCGATGATTGCCATGAGTAAAATAACCTCTTGAAACTTAATGGTATGGTGGCGCAATTCGGCCACGGATAAGGGCAATAATAGCAGAACTGGCAACCCTGCGGAAACCGCTATCGCGCAGGACTGCACTCTGTGCTACATGAAAAGGGCGATAAAGGGGTTTTTCAGACTTATGCCTGGCTGCGCAGCGTCTCAAGTTGGGCGATGAGCATCTCTTCAATAAGCTCGCTGCGGCTGATATTACGCGCCTCTGCCAGCTCGTTAAGCGCATCGACCGCGTCGGCGTTGAGCTTCAGTTCGACACGCTTAAGCCCACGATTTTTATCGCGTTTAAGCTGATTGCGTTTATTGATACGCAGCTGTTCATCGCGCGAAAGCGGATTCGTTTTCGGTCGTCCCGGTCGACGCTCATTCGCGAACAGATCTAGTGTCGTACGGTCCGTTTGTTCTTTGGCCATGATTATGAGACTTCGGGGGAAACACGCCGCCCTGCTAAAGCCCGGGCGATAAGCGCGCCATCATACATCACCAAAAACGGCACGCCAACGACTGGAAGCCCGTCATCTTCCAGTCGCTCTCTTTTTAATCAATTTGCAGTATCAGCGAGATAGCGGCGAATGGCGCGCAGTACAGCATCCGGTTTTTCCGCATGCACCCAGTGTCCGGCACCGGCAATGACGTGGGCGCGCGCCTGCGGGAATTGTGCCAGCAGCGTGTCGCGGTACGCGTCGGTAATATAAGGAGAGTTACCGCCGCGAATAAAGAGGGCAGGGTGCGGCCAGGAGGGAACGGTTTCCCAGCCCACGATGTTGTTGTACTGGTCCCACAGCACCGGCACGTTAAAACGCCACTGCCCGTCAACAAACGACTTCAAAAGGAACTGCACCACGCCTTCTTCATCAAGATGCTCACGCATAACCGCTGCCGCCTGCTGACGAGTGGAAACGCCAGCTTCGGTTACAGCATTGATCGCCGCGAAAATCTCATCGTGACGGCGAACGTCGTAATCCACAGGCGCAACGTCAATCACGACAAGCCCGGAAATTCGCTCTGGCGCCAGCGCGGTGAGCGCCATAACCGCTTTACCGCCCATTGAATGCCCGATGAGGGTCACCTTCTGCAGGTTGTGCGCGTCTAGCGTATCCAGCAGATCCTGCGCCATTGCCGCATAGGTCATCTCGTCTGAGCGGCCGGAAAGCCCGTGGTTGCGCATATCGACCTGTAAAATATCGTGATCGGTAACCAAATCGCGGGCCAGCACGCCCAGGTTATCCAGGCTGCCAAAAAGTCCATGAACCAGCACGATGGGGGAATTATTGTTCGGCGATTGTGCAGTTTGCGCTCGGGTATTCAATTTCATGGCAAAGTTCTTTTTTTACGTATGTCAGGTTAGGGTATCATGTTGACCATTCTGCCGCCCGGCTGCAAGGTTCCAGTTTAATCTGACTTTTGCCGCCAACCTGGTTTGACGCTATCCGCTGTTGGGATTTGACCTTATAATCCCAATGACTTGTATTCAGATAAGATATCGCACTGGATTAAGATGAAAACAATCGAAGTTGATGACGAACTCTATCAGTATATTGCCAGCCAGACGCGGCATATCGGGGAGAGCGCGTCCGACATTTTACGGCGCATGCTTAAAATTTCCGCCGCTTCACAGCCTGCCACCCCAGTTACCAAAGATGTCGTGTCTCAGCCGAGCGTTGCTGTACAAGCAAAACCTGCCGTGACGCCGGTAAAAGATAAAGTGCGCGCGATGCGCGAACTGCTGCTCTCCGACGAATATGCGGAGCAGAAAAAGGCGGTTAACCGTTTTATGCTGGTGCTGTCTACACTTTACTCCCTGGATAACAAAGCGTTTGCTGAAGCGACCGAGTCGCTGCACGGCCGTACCCGCGTCTATTTCGCGGGCGACGAGCAGACGCTGCTGCAAAATGGCAATCAAACCAAACCTAAACATGTCCCTGGCACTCCGTACTGGGTGATCACCAATACCAATACGGGCCGCAAGTGCAGCATGATTGAACACATCATGCAGTCCATGCAGTTCCCGGCGGAATTGATTGAAAAGGTTTGCGGTACAATTTAACCCTTGCATCATAAGGACCCGGTAATGGCAAATCACAGCCGTGCAGGCCAACCTGCACAACAAAGCGATTTGATTAACGTCGCTCAGCTGACCGCGCAGTATTACGTGCTGAAACCGGTCGTGGGCAACGCAGAACACGCAGTGAAGTTTGGTACATCTGGTCACCGCGGCAGCGCGGCGCGCCACAGCTTTAACGAACCGCACATTCTGGCCATTGCTCAGGCCATTGCGGAAGAGCGCGCTAAAAACGGCGTTACCGGTCCGTGCTACGTGGGCAAAGATACCCATGCGCTGTCTGAACCGGCGTTTATTTCCGTGCTGGAAGTGCTGGCGGCGAACGGTGTGGACGTGATTGTTCAGGAGAACAATGGGTTTACTCCAACACCGGCGGTATCAAACGCGATCCTTGTGCACAACAAAAAAGGTGGCGCGCAGGCTGACGGTATCGTCATCACGCCATCCCACAACCCGCCGGAAGACGGTGGTATCAAATACAACCCGCCTAACGGCGGCCCTGCTGACACTAACGTCACCAAAGTGGTGGAAGATCGTGCAAACGCGCTGCTGGCCGACGGTCTGAAAGGCGTTAAACGTATTTCTCTTGATGAGGCGATGGCTTCCGGCCACGTGAAAGAGCAGGATCTGGTTCAGCCGTTCGTGGAAGGGCTGGCGGAGATCGTCGATATGGCGGCCATCCAGAAAGCCGGCCTGAAGCTGGGTGTGGATCCGCTGGGCGGCTCCGGTATTGAATACTGGAAACGTATCGCCGAGCACTACAAGCTGGATCTGACCATCGTAAACGATCACGTCGATCAGACCTTCCGCTTTATGCACCTGGACAAAGACGGCGCGATCCGTATGGACTGCTCCTCCGAGTGCGCGATGGCGGGCCTGCTGGCGCTGCGTGATAAATTCGATCTGGCGTTTGCGAACGACCCGGATTACGACCGCCACGGTATCGTCACTCCTGCCGGGCTGATGAACCCGAACCACTATCTGGCTGTTGCGATCAACTACCTGTTCCAGCACCGTCCGCAGTGGGGCAAAGAGGTGGCTGTCGGTAAAACGCTGGTGTCCTCCGCGATGATCGACCGCGTGGTCGAGGCGCTGGGCCGCAAGCTGGTGGAAGTACCTGTGGGCTTCAAATGGTTTGTTGACGGTCTGCACGACGGCAGCTTTGGCTTCGGTGGTGAAGAGAGCGCGGGGGCCTCTTTCCTGCGCTTCGACGGCACCCCGTGGTCAACCGATAAAGACGGCATCATCATGTGCCTGCTGGCGGCGGAGATTACCGCGGTTACCGGTAAAAACCCGCAGGAACATTACAACGAGCTGGCTGCACGCTTTGGTGCACCAAGCTATAACCGTATTCAGGCTGGCGCGACCTCTGCGCAAAAAGCGGCTTTGTCCAAACTCTCTCCGGAGATGGTCAGCGCAAGCACCCTGGCAGGCGATCCGATCACCGCGCGTCTGACGGCGGCACCGGGTAACGGTGCGTCTATCGGCGGCCTGAAAGTGATGACCGAAAATGGCTGGTTCGCCGCGCGTCCGTCCGGTACGGAAGATGCGTACAAGATCTATTGCGAAAGCTTCCTCGGCGCTGAGCATCGCCAGCAGATTGAGAAAGAAGCGGTAGAGATTGTCAGCGAAGTGCTGAAAAACGCATAAGTCGTGTTCTGGTGCGGGCTGATGCCCTCACCCCGGCCCTCTCCCACGGGGAGAGGGAGAAAACACTAAAAACGGCAACCTCAGGGTTGCCGTTTTGCTTTTACCTAACTGTGTTTGTTCTTCAATTCAAATCTCGGCGACACCAGACCGTACAGCGTCCAGCCCATAAAGGTCACTATCGCCCCGTACAGCATCGCCTCCTGTCCGGACGAGTAGAGCGCATAGAAGCTGTATATCGCCCCAACCAGCGCCACGATATTCGCTACTCGCGCTTTGTGCGGATCCACCTTCGCCACCTTCTGAATGATCGCCAGCGCCGCCATCGACAGAATATACGGGATGATGTTCGTCACCACCGCCAGGTTGACCAGCACGTTGAACTGGCTGTTCAGCGACGGGCTGATGGTCATTAGCGATAATCCGCTCTGGAAGATGACAATTGCCAGCATCCCCTGCACCGGCGCATCGGCTTTGGTCACGCGGGAGAAGATTTTCGGGAAATAGCCTTCATCTGCCGAAGATTTAAAAACCTGTGCAATGGTGAACTGCCAGCCAAGCAGCGATCCGCAGCAGGACATCACCATCAACCCCATGATCACTTTCCCGACTTCCGGGGTGAACATCTGCGCAAAGGCCAGTCCGAACGGTGCCGTGGAGTTAGCCAGATCCATGTTTGGCACGATCCCCGCTATCACGTTGGTTGAAACGATATAGATCACCGCCGCGCCCAGCGTCCCGCCGAGAACCGCAATCGGCACGTTCTTCTCCGGATTTTCCACCACTTCCGCATTTGCGCAGGCGGATTCCAGGCCCAGGAAAGCCCAGAGCGTCATGGCGATAGACGAGCCCACGGCGGTGAAGAACGGCACATGGTGCGGGTTCCAGGAGTTGACGTACAGCGTCGGGCTAAACCAGAACCAGCCGATGATGCACAGACCGACCACCGGGATGATCACGCCCCAGACGGTGATGCTGCTGAGCTGTCCGGTGATGCGCGCGCCGCCAAAGTTGGCAACGGTACAGATCCACAGCACGCCGATCGTCGCCAGCCCAATTTGCACCGGGCTGAGCGTCGCGCCAAACAGCTCCGTACCGTAGCCCACGGCGGAGATGGCAATCGCCACGTTGGCGATCAGCAGCGACACCCCATAGGTATAGTTCGCCATAAAGTTGCCGGACTTGCCGAAGGCGTACTCGGCATAGCCGCCCATGCCGCCTGACTTGCGGCTGAACATCCCGCACTTGGCAAACGCCCACGCCAGCGCCATCGATCCGACAGCCGTCACCAGCCAGGAGATGATCGAGATGGTCCCCACCTCGGCAAGCTTGGTGGGCAGCATGATAATCCCGGAGCCCATCATGTTAACCATGGTGAGGATAGTCAGCTGCACCACGCCCATCTTATTGGACTTGCTCATAATTTTTCTCCTTTCAGCAGCGATGGCTTAGCAGCGGATTGTTTGATGACGTAGCAGCGAACCTGTTTGCGACCCTCACACTCCTCGACGTACACGCCCTGCAGCTCCGGCGCGAAGCCCGGCAGAAGGTTGATGCCTTCTTCCAGCGCGGCAAAGTAGCGCAGCACGGAACCGCCCCAGACTTCCCCTGGAACCACGCACAGTACCCCCGGTGGGTAAGGGAGTGCACCTTCGGCGGCGATGCGGCCTTCCGCGTCGCGCAGGGAGACCAGCTCGACCTCACCGCGCAGGTAGGCGTAATTCGCCTCTTGCGGGTTCATCATCACGCGCGGGAAGTGAGACTTGCGGAACATCTCTTTTTGCAGCTGCTTCACGTTGTGACGGGCGTACAGGTCGTGCATCTCCTGGCAGATCTGGCGCAGGGTGTAATCCGCGTAACGTTCCGGATGCTGTTTGTAGAGGGAGGGCAGGACGTCTTTCAGCGGCACATCGCTCTCAAGCAGTTTTTCGAAGCGCACCAGCTGGGCGACCAGCTGCTGCAGCTTGCCCATGTCCTCCGCAGGGGTGAGCAGGAACAGGATCGAGTTGAGATCGCATTTTTCCGGCACGATGCCGTTTTCTCGCAGGAAGTTGGCGAGAATGGTGGCGGGCACGCCGAAGTCGTCATACTCCCCGGTGCGGGCGTTAATGCCCGGCGTGGTCAGTAGCAGCTTGCACGGGTCGATAAAATACTGGTGCTCTGCATAACCTTCAAAGGCGTGCCAGCGTTCACCCGGTACGAAATGGAAGAAGCGCAGATCGGTTGCAATCTCTGCCGTGTCCCAGCTTTCCCACGCGCGGCCATCCACCGTCTCGGGCACAAATGGACGAATAAATCGGCAGTTCTCCAGGATCAGCTTGCGCGCCTCAATGCCCGTCACCACGCAGTCCATCCACATGTTGCGGCCGCTTTGCCCCTCATGCATGCGGGCGTTAATGTCCAGCGCGGCAAACAGCGGATAAAACGGGCTGGTGGAGGCGTGCATCATAAAGGCATTGTTTAGCCGCTTATGTGGGACATAGCGCTGCTGGCCTTTGATGTGGCTGTCCTTCTTGTGAATTTGCGAGGTCTGCGAGAAGCCAGCCTGCTGTTTATGCACGGACTGGGTGACCAGAATCCCCGGATCGTTTTCGTTCAGCTCCAGCAGCAGCGGCGAGCAGTCGGCCATCATCGGAATAAACTGCTCGTAACCCACCCAGGCCGAGTCAAACAGGATGTAATCACACAGGTGCCCAATCTTATCCACCACCTGACGGGCGTTGTAGATGGTGCCATCGTAGGTGCCCAGCTGGATCACCGCCAGACGGAACGGACGCGCATCGCGTGCACGGCCAGGCGCCACCTCTGCCACCCGTTCACGCAGGTAGCTCTCCTCAAAGCAGTGCGCGTCAATGCCGCCGATAAAGCCGTACGGGTTGCGCGCGGTTTCCAGATAGACCGGCGTTGCGCCAGCCTGGAGGAGGGCACCGTGATGGTTAGATTTGTGGTTGTTACGGTCGAACAGCACCAGGTCGCCCGGAGTGAGCAGGGCGTTCAACACCACTTTGTTGGACGACGAGGTGCCATTCAGCACGAAGTAGGTCTTATCGGCGTTAAAGACTTTTGCCGCATGCTGCTGGGCAATGCACGGTGCGCCTTCGTGGATCAGCAGATCCCCCATCGCCACGTCGGCGTTGCACAGATCGGAGCGGAATAACGTCTCGCCAAAGAAATCGACAAACTGATTGCCGGCAGGATGACGGCGGAAAAACTGCCCGCCCTGATGCCCCGGGCAGTCAAACGCGCTGTTGCCCTGCTTCACGTAGTCGACAAGGGCCCGGAAAAACGGCGGGCGCAGCTGGGTTTCATACTTCTGCGCGGCCGCTTCCAGCTGGCGTCCATAAAAGTCTTTGCTGGTGTCTGAATGCTCAAATACGCCGTGAATGCGCGATAAATAATCTGCCGGGATGATCTCTTCTTTGTGCGTCGCCACAAATACGGGAATGCCAAAACCGGTAGCTTCTATTTCTTCCAGGATACCGCTGGCAATATCCGTGACCGCCAGAACAATGGCGGCAACATCAATATAATCAGAAGCGCGGATATCCACCACTTCACGCTGGGTAGTAAAGCAGTCCGGACATGCACGGCTGGCTGCGATTTTTAAATTTTTCATCTTTCTCTCTTTATTTTAGGTAATAAGCGTCCCTCGATTTCTTGCAAGAAAGAAATCGATAATTTTCCGGAAAAAAGCAATGGGTAGCCGCTGATTAAAATCAGTGAATTGCTTTTTTGATGATTGAAATTCAGTCCGCCCGGTGCGGATGAGTCTGAATTAAGATGAATGAGCGCACGAGTTCACAGGTAATTGCCTGTAAATTAAGGTGTTTCAGGATGACCTGTAAGCGAGTGCGCCAGAAGTCGAAGGACTACCGGGCATTAAAGAGATGAAAGTCAAAGCAGTTTCGGTGGGCAAACATCATAATATGTGTTGTCCGCCTTATATGGGGCATTAAGCGATTGTTGTTTTCCATGTTTATTTTCCTTTCAGTAATTGAAAGCATGGTCATTTTATCCAGGCAAAGGCGATTAACCGTGAAGCAGATCACTATTAACCGATCATTTCAGAAATAATTAGTCGCTTTTGATGAATAATGCAGATCAAAATTCTGAATTGTTAGTGTCACGTTAATAGATTGTTTTGTGAATGTTTGATACGAGCGTAAATAATCAAAAAAATAACGGTTGGGATATTTATGAAATATTTTCCGAGAGGTTTAGTTTTTATTTAAAAATAAATTGAATAGTTATTCAAAGCATAAACCGATAACCGATACCGGTTTCAGTTAATAAATGACGGGGGCGCGCGGGGTCAACTTCAAGTTTCTGGCGAAGATGTCCCATATATATGCGTAAATAGTGACTATGCTCCACCGCGTTGGGTCCCCACACCTGACTTAACAGCTGGCGCTGGGTGAGTACTTTACCGTGATTATTAAGCAGCACGGCGAGCAGGCGAAACTCGATTGGCGTGAGATGGATTTCTTCTTCACCGCGCACAATACGTCGCGCGGCCAGATCAACCCGGATATCCCCAAACGTGTAGGTTGGGTCAGCAGGCGTGGTTGCGCTGTGGCGGCGCAGGGCCACGCGCAGGCGAGCCTGTAGCTCGCCGATACCAAAAGGTTTTATCAGATAGTCGTCCGCCCCGGCATCCAGCGCGGCGATTTTATCCGTCTCTTCAGTACGGGCGGAGAGCACCAGAATCGGCATCTGGCTCCACTGACGTACCTCGCGGATAAAATCGATGCCGTCACCGTCCGGCAGGCCAAGATCGAGGATCACCAGGTCCGGCTTGCGGGTCGCGGCTTCAATTAGCCCCCGCTGAAGCGTACCCGCATCATGAACGCGCAGACCATCGCCTTCCAGCGCTGCGCGCAGAAACCGGCTAATGGCGATCTCATCTTCAACAATCAGAACGTTGATCACAAATCCTCTGGTAATTCATTCAGTTCCGGCGGGGTTTCCAGAGGAAGTGTAACACAAAAACGCGCGCCGCCTTCCGGACGATTCTCCGCGAAAATGGTTCCGCCATGAACATCAATTATTGCCTGACAAATCGCCAGCCCCAGCCCCACGCCCGGGATGGCAGACTCTTTATTGCCGCGTGCGAATTTTTCGAAAATAGCCATCTCCTGTCCGGCAGGAATGCCCGGCCCGGTATCCCAGACGTCAAGACGAAGCGTGTCGTCGACCACCGTCGCATCCACCCCAATCCGGGCGCTGGCACCCGCATATTTGCCGGCGTTTTCCAGCAGATTAATTAACACTCGTTCAAAAAGCGGACCGTCGACGTGAATTAACGTCAGGGGCTCGGGTATGTTCAGCGCAATATGCCGCCCACCGAGGCCGGGTTCGAGCATTTTCAGCGCGCTGCCCACCACCTCTTCAAGCGTGAGCCACTCTTTTTTGAGGTTAAAACCGCCTGACTGGATCCGCGCCATATCGAGCAGGTTATTCACCAGACGCGTGGTATTGAGCACGTGCTGACGGATTTCGCTGGCCTGCATGGCGTGTTTTGAACCTTCCGCTGCCAGGTCCAGCGTCAGGATTTCCGACTGGCCAAACAGGACGGTAAGAGGTGTGCGCAGGTCGTGTGATAGCGCCGCCAGCAGCGAGTTACGAATGCTTTCGCGCTCGCTTGCCAGCCGGGCCTGCTCTTCGCTGGCGGTGAGAGCCAGCCGTTCCAGCGCGCTGGCAACCAGCAGCGTAAAGGTCTCCAGCAGTCGCTGCTGTTCGGGGATCATCAGCTGGCGCAGATTAGAGGGCTCCACGATAACCAGCCCCAGGTTTTTATCGGCGCTGCGCAGGGGCAGAATTTGATAGGGCACGCCGGGCAGGGTGTCGGTCCCTGCACCCGCCGGTAGCCCTTTATCAAAGCTCCAGCGGGCGATGGCTTCGTCCCAGGGCGTCATGCCCGAGGCCGACGTCAGCGGGCGCAGCTTGCCGTGATCGTCCGGGAGTAAAATCAGGTTGCTGGCATGAAAGGTCGAGCGAATAAACTGCTCGCTGGTCTGCACAATATCCAGCGGCGTGCGGCCTACCGCCAGCGATTTCGACATCTCATAAAGATGCCGCGTGCGCTGTTCGCGATAGCGGGCGATACGCGCCTGGTAGCGCACGCCAGCCGTTAAGTTCCCGATCACCAGCCCGACGGTGAGCATCACGGCGAAGGTGAGGATGTACTGTACGTCCGAGACGGCGAGCGTCCCGCGGGGGGCAATAAAGAACAGATCGAAGCTGATGACGTTAATAACCGTCGCCAGTACCGACGGCCAGCGTCCGTAAAAGAGCGCCACCACTACCACGCCCAGCAGGTAGATCATCACCAGGTTGGCCGCGTCGAAGGCAATCAGCCATTTGCTGGCGATTATAGTGATCAGGGCGCAGAGCACGACGGCGACAAGGCAGCCGCGGAGCTGAATACGCCATTTATCGCTGAAGGCCCGGCTGTCCGGCGCGCGGCTGGGGAGGGGAGCAGGTTTATCATCCAGCGCCACGATCACCAGGTCCAGATCCGGCGCGCGGCGGGCCAGCTTGTCGGCAAAGGATTCGCGGCTAAACCAGCGGCGATGCTGGCGGCGGCCAATGACAATTTTCCCCAGGTTATGCTCCCGCGCGTAGCGCAGAATGGCCTTATCTTCCTGCGGATCGGAAAGGGTAGCGGTTTCGGCACCCAGCTCCTGCGCCAGGCGCAGCGAGCTCAGGATCGCGCGGCGCTGATTTTCGGGCAGAGCGTGCAGCTGCGGCGTTTCGACATACACCGCATGCCAGACGCTGCCAAATTTGGCCGCCAGGCGCGCAGCGGTGCGGACCAGTTTTTCATTGCCGCTGCCGTGGCCCACGCACAGCAGAATGGCATCCCGCGTATGCCAGACGCGCTCCTGTCCCTGCAGGTCACGCCAGGCGCGCATCTGATCGTCAACGCGATCGGCAGTACGACGCAGGGCCAGCTCGCGCAGGGCAATCAGGTTACCTTTGCGGAAGAAATGTTCGATGGCGCGCTCGGCCTGGCCGGCAATATAAACCTTTCCTTCGTGCAGGCGCTGGCGCAAATCGTCAGGAGGCAGGTCAACCAGCACCACCTCATCGGCAGAATCAAAGAACGGGTCGGGCACCGTCTCGCGCACCTGAATGCCGGTCACGCCGCTGACCACGTCGTTCAGGCTTTCAAGATGCTGAACGTTAACCGTTGTGAACACATCAATGCCGGCCTTGAGCAGCTCTTCAACATCCTGCCAGCGTTTGGGATGGCGTGAGCCTGGCGCATTGCTGTGCGCCAGTTCGTCCATCAGGATAAGGGCAGGGCGGCGCGCGAGGGCGGCATCAATATCAAACTCCGTAACTAACCGACCACGGTGGCTAATGCGGCGGGGCGGCTGGGTAGCCAGCCCCTTCAGCAGCGATGCTGTCTCTTTACGTCCGTGGGTTTCAACCACGCCGATCAGAATATCGAGCCCCTGCGCCCGAAGCCGCTGGGCTTCCGTCAGCATGGCGAAGGTTTTCCCGACGCCCGCGCAGGCGCCAAAGAAAATTTTCAGTTTGCCGCGATGGGCTTCAGCCGTCTGTTCAAGCAGCCTGTCCGGATCCGGGCGCATGGGCTCGTCGGTCATTTAGTTTTTCCTTAGCGCGTCCAGCGCCAGATTCAGCTCAACAATATTTACCACGGGCATGCCGATGAAGCTGACCAGCGGCTTTTGCGTGTGCTCTGCCACCAGCTTGCTCACCTGTTCGACGGTCAACTGACGGGCGGCGGCGACGCGCGGGATCTGCCAGGCCACCGCTGCCGGCGTCAGGCTGTAGTCCAGCCCGCTGGCCGAGGCGGTCACCAGCTCTACGGGCACCTCGCGGCTGGCCTGAGGATTGGCGGCACGCAGGGTTGCCACGCGTTCAGCGACGGCTTTGTCCAGCTCCGGGTTGCTGCCCGCCAGGTTACTGCCGCCGGATGCCATCGGATTATACGGGCTTTCGGCAGTGGCGGAAGGGCGTCCCTGGAAGTAGCGAGCATCCGTAAAGTTCTGACCAATCAGGCGTGAACCGCGGTTTTCGCCGTTTTGTATAATCAGCGAGCCGTTGGCCTGATCCTTAAACCACCACTGGCCCAGCGCGGTGGTTACCAGCGGGTACAGCCCGCCGGTAATGAGAGACAGCAGAATAAACAAAAGTATAGCGGGGCGTAACATCGTCATTTGATTCACCTTTTAAACCAGCCCGAACAGGGTCAACAGCAGGTCGATAGCCTTGATACCGATGAAAGGCACCACCAGCCCGCCCAGGCCGTATATCCACAGGTTGCGGCGCAGCATGGCAGCGGCGGTCAGCGGCTTATAGCTCACGCCCTTCAGCGCCAGCGGAATAAGAAAGACAATGATCAGGGCGTTGAAAATCACCGCGCTCAGAATGGCCGATGCCGGAGAGTGCAGGTGCATCACGTTCAGCGCATTGAGCTGCGGGTAGGTGGCCGCAAAGGCCGCCGGGATAATGGCAAAATACTTCGCCACGTCGTTGGCGATACTGAAGGTGGTCAGCGAACCACGCGTCATCAGCATCTGTTTGCCGATGTGCACTACCTCAATTAGCTTGGTCGGGTTAGAGTCGAGGTCGACCATGTTGCCCGCCTCTTTTGCCGCCTGGGTACCGGAGTTCATCGCCACCGCCACGTCGGCCTGCGCGAGGGCAGGAGCATCGTTGGTCCCGTCGCCGGTCATCGCCACCAGACGGCCTTCCGCCTGGTACTGACGAATCAGTGCCAGCTTGGCTTCCGGCGTGGCTTCGGAAAGGAAATCATCCACGCCCGCTTCAGCGGCAATCGCCGCGGCGGTAAGACGGTTATCCCCGGTGATCATCACCGTTTTAATGCCCATTTTACGCAGCTGGGCAAAGCGCTCTTTAATGCCGCCTTTGACGATATCTTTCAGGGCAATTACGCCCAGCACGTTCGCGCCTTCTGCCACCACCAGCGGCGTGGCCCCCTGACGGGCTACGCTTTCGACCAGGTTGTCCACTTCAGGTGGGAAGTGGCCATTGTTGGCCTCAATGTGGCGACGGATGGCGTCAACAGAGCCTTTACGGATCATGCGATCCTGAATGTTAATCCCGCTCATTCGGGTTTGCGCCGTAAACGGCACGAAAGTGGCATGCAGGCTCTGAACGTCGCGCTGGCGCAGGTTAAAGCGCTGCTTGGCGAGGATCACGATACTGCGGCCTTCCGGGGTTTCATCGGCAAGCGAGGAGAGCTGTGCCGCATCCGCCAGCGTTTTTTCATCCACGCCCGGGGCGGGTAAGAATTCGGACGCCTGGCGGTTACCGAGGGTAATGGTCCCGGTTTTATCCAGCAGCAAGACATCCACGTCACCGGCGGCTTCAACCGCGCGCCCGCTGGTGGCGATGACGTTAGCACCGAGCATACGGCTCATGCCGGCCACGCCGATGGCCGACAGCAGGCCGCCGATGGTGGTGGGGATCAGGCAGACCAGCAGCGCCACCAGTACGGTGATGGTGACCGGAGTGCCGCCATAGGCGGAAAATGGCCACAGCGTCGCGGTTGCCAGCAGGAAGACGATGGTCAAGGCTATCAGCAGGATGGTCAGGGCAATTTCGTTCGGTGTTTTACGGCGTTGAGCACCTTCCACCATGGCGATCATCCGGTCGAGGAAGGTTTCGCCCGGGTTGACGCTGCACTGGATCACCAGCCAGTCGGAAAGAATGCGCGTCCCACCCGTTACGGAGGCAAAATCACCGCCAGATTCACGGATCACAGGTGCGGATTCCCCGGTAATGGCGCTTTCATCTACCGATGCGCCACCTTCAATGACTTCTCCGTCGCACGGGATGATGTCGCCAGCTTCCACCAGCACCACATCACCTTTACGTAGTTCATCCGCCGGAACGTGGTCCATCTGCGCGCCGTATTTCGGTTCACGTAATTTCCGCGCAAACGCCGTTTTTTTCACCCCTTTCAGGCTGTTGGCCTGCGCTTTACTCCGGCCTTCCGCCAGCGCTTCGGCAAAGTTGGCGAATAGCACGGTAAACCACAGCCACAGGCTGATGGCCCCGGTGAACATCGCGTTTCCCGACATGTGACCCGTCCCCATGGCAATCGCCAGTGCGGTGGTCAGGACGCTGCCGGCCCAGACGATAAACATCACCGGGTTGTGCCATTGCACGCGCGGGCTCAGCTTTTTGACCGCATCCATAAGCGCCTGACGAACTAACGTCGGTTCGAGCAGGGCCAGTTGTTTACGACTCATGACAAATACTCCGCAAAATCAGCGTAAAGAGAGAGTTTCCGCGACCGGGCCTAACGCGAGGGCGGGGATAAAGGTCAGGGCGCCGACCAGCAACACGGTGCCCGTCAGCAGGCCGATAAACAGCGCGCCGTGGGTCGGTAACGTCCCGGTGGTGGTCGGTTGGATTTTTTTATTCACCAGCGATCCGGCAATCGCCATTACCGGCACAATGATCCCGAAGCGGCCCACGAACATGCAGAACGCCAGCAGACAGTTCCAGAACGGAGAGTTGGCGCTTAAGCCTGCAAAGGCGCTACCGTTGTTGTTGGCGGCCGAGGAGACGGCATATAGCACTTCGCTAAAGCCGTGAATGCCCGGGTTAAAGATGCCGCTGCGTCCGGCCTCGGTCATCAGGGCCAGCGCGGTGCCGAGCAGCACAAGCGCCGGGGTGACCAGAATCGCCAGCGCGGTTAATTTCATCTCGCGAACGTCGATTTTTTTACCGAGGTATTCCGGGGTGCGGCCAATCATCAGACCGGCAATAAACACCGCCAGCAGCACGAACAGGAGCATGCCGTAAAGACCGGAGCCCACGCCGCCAAACACCACCTCGCCGATCTGCATCAGCCACATCGGGATCATGCCGCCCAGCGCTGTGAAAGAGTCATGCATGGCGTTTACCGCCCCGCACGAGGCCGCCGTGGTGACCACCGCATACAGGCTGCTGGCGAGAATGCCAAAGCGGCTTTCTTTGCCTTCCATATTAATACTGCTGTTCGCCCCCAGCTGCATGAAATGGGGGTTGCCGCTCCATTCAGCCCACATCACCAGCGCCACGCAGACCACGAAGATCAGCGACATGGTCCAGAGCAGTGTGCGGCCCTGACGGCGATCGTTGACCACATCACCAAAGGCGAAACAGAGCGCGGCGGGGATCAGGAAGATCGCCAGCATCTGCACAAAATTGGTCAGGGCGGTAGGGTTTTCAAACGGATGCGACGAGTTGGCGTTGAAGAATCCGCCGCCGTTGGTGCCGAGCATCTTGATGGCTTCCTGCGACGCCACTGGCCCCATCGGCAGGATCTGTTTTGCTCCTTCAAGCGAAGTATACGGGGCGTAAGGCAGCAGGTTTTGCAGGGTGCCCTGCTGAATAAAGAACAGCGCGATAAGCAGCGCAATCGGCAGCAGGATCCACAGCGTAATGCGCGTCAGATCCATCCAGGCGTTACCCAGGGTACCGATTTTCTGACGTGCAAACGCGCGCGTCAGCGCGAAAATTACCGCGATACCGCTGGCTGCAGAGAGGAAGTTCTGCACGGTTAATCCAGCCATCTGGCTGAAATAGCTGAGGGTGGTTTCACCGGCATAGGACTGCCAGTTGGTGTTGGTAACAAAACTGACTGCCGTATTCAGCGCCAGGTGCCAGGACAGGCCCGGTAACCGTTGCGGATTCAGCGGCAGGCTACCCTGCAGCATCAGCATGGCAAAAAGTGCAATGAGCCCAACGATGTTCAGCAGCAGAATGGCGATCAGATAGTCACGCCAGTTCATCTCCCGATCGTCTATACCCAGTACGCGCCAGATCCCTTTTTCAACGCCTCCCGTGCCGGGCAGGGGGACGTTGTTGATCAATCGCGCCAGTCCCGTTCCCAGCGGCCTTGCCAGAACGAACAATACCACTAAGAAGCTGGCAATAAGCAAAAACGCCTGAGCAGCCATCAGAATGCCTCCGCGTTAATCAGGGCATAGACCAGATAACCCAATAACAGGAACACCAGCACGATGCCGGCAATAAGACCTGCACTCACAATCCACCTCCGGGTGACTTTTGTTGTTGTGCTAACGGTAGGATTTATGGCGCAAAGATTTCGCAAAAATCAGAAGGGTGGGTGTAAAAAAAGTATAAAAATGGAAAGACCATAATTTAACTATTGATAAGTAAATCATTAACTTTTTTGTAACTTAATTACGGCGCGAATGTAAATATTCGCTAAATGAATAAAAATAAGTGGTCGGATGAGTAGTAAAATTACACGCAAAGCGATATTATTTTATCCAGGTCACAGATTTCACATTTTCCGGAGAAGGTTTCCGGCCAACTACAGGGGAGAAAAATATGGATCTTTATAAAGAGTATCCGGCTCATATCGTGTTCATGCGTCGCACTTTCGCCGTAGTGGCTGGCGTGCTGGCTCTGCCGGTGATGTTGTTCTGGAAAGATCGCGCGCGTTTTTACAGCTATTTGCACCGCGTCTGGGCGAAAACCAGCGAGAAGCCGGTGTGGATGGATCAGGCAGAGAAAGCGACCTGCGATTTCTATTGATACAACGCTGACGCGTAGCCATAAAAAAAACCGCCAATAGCAATATGGCGGTTTTTTTGTCCCTCGGGATTCGCGGTCCGTTGGGTGGTCTTGCAGCCCCTACCCGGGATTTTTATCATACCCTTCTGTAAGAAGATGGCAATCCCTCGAAGCCTTTATAAATTCCTAATTTTATTCGGGTATCTTACCTTTGCAGCGGATAGTAATTATGATGCTGCGTCCCTTTCCGCCATCTCGCAAATGGGCATCGGTCCTGGGAAAGGTGTATTTTCAGCCGTAAAGCAGCCCGCCTACCCGGGCTTGTGTCCACCGACTTATCACCGGTGGTGAACGGTGGAGCGGTTAGCAGCAGGGACCGCATAGTGAAACGCTATATATGCATCGCGTTCATTGTCGCCAGCGTACTCGTTGTAAAGAGTGATGAACCTAATGCGTTTGTCGCTTTAACCACGATAGCGCAGGACAAGTAGCGTTAAGGCCGCCCCGGGCGGCCTTTTTTATTTCATCCCGTCTACACTTCATGGCAAAGTAGTTCAATGCATGCTTTTTCCTTGTATGGCATGCCCTTATGGACATAATGGACAATAGCCTGGAGTTTTATGCCCACCCATCTGGTTTGGTTTCGCGCGGATTTGCGCGTACATGACAACATCGCTCTCGCGGCAGCCTGCCGCTCTGATGACGCCAGCGTACTGGCGCTATTTATCGCCACGCCTGAGCAGTGGCAGCAGCATGATATGGCTCCACGGCAGGCGGCTTACCTCAAATCACACCTGAACGAACTGCAGCACTCGCTTGCCGAGAAAGGCATTCCGCTGATCTACAAAGAGGTCAGCGATTTTACCGCGCAGCTTCATATGCTGCAGGAGATATGCCAGCAGAACGGCGTCACGCATCTTTTTTATAACTACCAGTACGAACTGAACGAACAGCAGCGGGACCGCCAGCTGGAGAAAATGCTGGGAGAGGTGGTATGTGAGGGATTTGATGACAGCGTGATGCTGGCACCGGGCAGCGTTATGACCGGCGGTCACGAAATGTATAAAGTGTTTACGCCGTTTAAAAATGCTTTTGTTAAGCGCCTGAAAGAGGCGCTGCCGGAGTGTGTACCCGCGCCCGCCGCCAGAGGAGAGGCTATAACCGATCTCCCCGAATTAACGTTCAACTATCCCCAGCGGGCATTTGATGAACTTCTGTTCCCTGCCAGTGAGAAGGCCGCTATTGCGAAGCTGCGCCAGTTTTGCAAGCAGGGCGCGGGAGAATATGACGCGCGCAGGGATTTCCCGGCAATTGAAGGGACAAGCCGGTTATCGGCCTGCCTGGCGCTGGGCGTGCTCTCTCCTCGCCAGTGTTTGCATCGTCTTCTGGCCGAACAGCCGCAGGCGCTGGACGGTGGTGCGGGCTCGGTGTGGCTGAACGAACTTATCTGGCGTGAATTCTACCGCCATCTGATGACGTACCATCCCAGTCTCTGTAAGCATCGTCCGTTCATTCCGTGGACCGACAGCGTAAAATGGCAGCACGATGAGGCACTTTTACAGGCCTGGCAAAAAGGGGAGACGGGCTATCCGGTAGTGGACGCCGCTATGCGCCAGCTAAATGAAACCGGGTGGATGCACAATCGTCTGCGAATGATTACCGCGAGCTTCCTGGTGAAAGATCTGCTTATCGACTGGCGAATCGGAGAGCGCTATTTTATTTCTCAGCTGATCGATGGCGATCTGGCTGCGAATAACGGTGGCTGGCAGTGGGCGGCCTCTACCGGCACCGATGCGGCTCCCTATTTCAGGATTTTTAATCCGACCACCCAGGGGCAAAAATTTGATGCCAACGGCGACTTTATTCGCCGCTGGTTGCCCGCGCTCAGGAACGTTCCTGAAAAAGCGATCCATGACCCGTGGGCATGGGCGGATAAACAGGGCGTAAAGCTCGATTATCCCCGCCCGATTGTCGACCATAAACAGGCGCGCGTCGCCACGCTGGCGGCGTACGAAGCCGCCCGAAAAGTTTGAGAGAATGATGATGAAAAACAGTGAACTGGAACGCCTGATTAACGAAAAACTTAATACCGCCTCCTTTAGCGACTATGGCCCGAATGGCCTGCAGGTCGAAGGGCGCGAAACGGTGCAGAAAATCATCACCGGCGTGACGGCAAGCCAGGCGCTGCTGGATGAGGCGGTGCGTCAGGAAGCCGACGCGGTGATTGTCCATCACGGTTACTTCTGGAAAAACGAATCGCCGATTATCCGCGGCATGAAGCGCAACCGCCTCAAAACGCTGCTGTCGAATGATATCAACCTGTACGGTTACCATCTGCCGCTGGATGCGCATCCTGAACTGGGAAATAACGTCCAGCTGGCGCAGCTGTTAGGGATAACCGTGATGGGTGAAATCGAGCCGCTGGTGCCGTGGGGCGAACTGTCGATGCCGGTACCGGGGCTGGAGCTGGCATCGTGGATCGAAGCGCGGCTGGGGCGTCGTCCGCTGTGGTGCGGAGATACCGGGCCGGATACCGTGAAGCGCGTGGCGTGGTGTACCGGCGGCGGCCAGGGCTTTATCGACAGCGCCGCGCGCTTTGGTGTTGATGCGTTTATTACCGGCGAAGTCTCCGAGCAGACGGTTCACTCTGCCCGCGAGCAGGGGCTGCATTTTTACGCGGCAGGCCACCACGCTACCGAGCGCGGCGGTATTCGCGCCCTCAGCGAGTGGCTAACGGAAAATACCGATCTGGATGTGACCTTTATTGATATCCCTAATCCGGCCTGATGAGAGGTAGTTAAGTGCAGCGAGCGCGTTGTTATCTTCTGGGTGAAACCGCGGTAGTTCTGGAGCTTGAGCCTCCCGTGACGCTTGCCACGCAAAAGCGTATCTGGCGCCTGGCTCAGCGGCTGCCCGAGCTACCCGGCGTGGTTGAAGCTATTCCGGGTATGAATAATATCACCGTGGTGCTACGCGATCCGCACACCGGGGCGCTGGATGCCATTGAGCGTCTGCAGCGCTGGTGGGAAGAGAGCGAGGCGCTGGAGCCAGAATCGCGGGCGATTGAGATCCCGGTTGTCTATGGCGGCAAAGGTGGCCCTGACCTTGGCGTGGTGGCCGAACACTGTGGATTAACAGTAAAGCAGGTTGTGGAGCTGCACAGCTCGGTGGATTACGTCGTCTGGTTTCTGGGTTTTCAGCCGGGCTTTCCGTATCTGGGCGGATTATCTCCCCGGCTGCATACCCCGCGTCGGGCTGAGCCGCGCCTGAGCGTACCCGCAGGAACGGTGGCGATTGGCGGTGAACAAACCGGAATTTATCCGCTTACTTCACCGGGCGGCTGGCAGCTTATCGGGCACACGTCCACGCCGTTATTTGAACCTGGCCATGACGCGCCAATACTCCTGCGTCCGGGTGATACCCTGCGCTTTATCCCGCAGAAGGAGGGGGTATGTTAACGCTTATTCGCGCGGGGCTTTATACCTCCGTTCAGGATGCCGGACGCTTTGGCATGCGCCAGTCCGGCGTGAGCTACTGCGGTGCGCTCGATCGTCCTTCGCTGGAGATTGCCAACCTGCTGGTAGGCAACGCGGGCAGCACGGCGGCGTTAGAAATTACGCTGGGTCAGTGCGTTATTGAATTTGGTGAGGAGACCTGGTTCGCCTTAACCGGCGCGGGCTGTGACGCGACGCTGGACGGCAAAGCGGTGTGGACCGGCTGGCGATTGCGGGCGAAAGCCGGGCAGCGTCTGACGCTTAAGCGTCCTCTGCACGGCGTGCGCAGCTATCTTGCCGTGGCGGGGGGCATCGACGTGCCGGAGGTGTTGGGGTCGTCCAGCACCGACCAGAAAGCGGGAATGGGCGGCCATGAAGGACGGCTGCTGCGCGACGGCGATCGTCTTGCGATTAAGCCATCAGCGCGCCATTTCACCACCACGCAGGGCGTGAAGCAGCTGCTGTGGGGGAACGTGATCCGCGCCTTGCCGGGACCGGAATATCAGGAGTTTGATGAAGCCTCAAAAGAGTCTTTCTGGCGTTCGCCGTGGAAAATCAGCCCGCAGAGTAACCGTATGGGTTACCGGCTTCAGGGGCAGCCGCTGACCCGCACGACTGACCGGGAGCTGCTTTCCCACGGGCTGCTGCCGGGGGTGATTCAGGTGCCGGGCAACGGGCAGCCCATCGTACTGATGAACGACGCGCAAACTACCGGCGGCTATCCGCGTATTGCCTGCATTATTGAAGCGGATCGCTACCATCTGGCTCAAATCCCTCTCGGTCAGCCGATTCATTTTGTGCAGTGTACGCTGGAGGAGGCGCTAAAGGCCCGGCAGGATCGGCAGCGCTATCTCGAACAGCTGGCGTGGAGGCTTGATGGTAAAGATTGATTTAAACGCCGATCTGGGGGAGGGCAGCAGCGCCGATGCGGAACTGATGACCCTGGTCTCCTCGGTCAATATCGCCTGCGGTTTTCACGCGGGCGATGCGCAAACCATGCTGGAGAGCGTGCGTAATGCCATTAAAAACGGCGTGGCGATTGGCGCTCACCCGAGCTTCCCGGACCGGGACAACTTTGGCCGTACGGCGATGGATCTGCCCCCTGAGACGGTCTACGCTCAGGTGCTCTACCAGACTGGCGCGCTGGAGGCGATGGTGCGCGCTGAGCATGGCGTGCTGCGTCACGTCAAACCGCACGGCATGCTCTATAACCAGGCAGCGAAAGACCCGGCGCTGGCGGAGGCGATTGCCCGCGCGGTGCGGGACTGCAATCCGCAGCTGATTCTGGTTGGCCTGGCGGGTAGCGAGCTTATTCGTGCCGGAGAACGGCTGGGGCTGACGACGCGGCAGGAAGTCTTTGCCGATCGGGGATACATGCCGGACGGCAGCCTGGTGCCGCGCACGCAGGCCGGTGCGCTGATTACTGACGAAAATAAAGCGCTGGCGCAGACGCTGGCGATGGTGCGCTTCGGGCGGGTGACCGCCGTGGATGGAAAATCCGCAAATGTTCAGGCCGATACGGTGTGTTTACACGGCGACGGGGAGCATGCGCTCCAGTTTGCGCGACGCCTGCGGGCGGCGTTCTCTGAAGAGGGCATTCTCGTCAGCGCAGATTGATTATAAAAGGACAATGACATGCCTGAAGGTCCGGAGATCCGCCGCGCGGCGGATAGCCTGGAGGCGGCGATAAAGGGCAAACCCCTGACCGATGTCTGGTTTGCCTTTCCTCAACTTAAGCCGTTTGAAACAGAGCTGGTGGGACAGACGGTGACCCACATTGAAACGCGCGGCAAAGCGTTGCTCACGCATTTTTCCCATAACCTGACGTTATATAGCCATAACCAGCTCTACGGTGTGTGGCGCGTCGTCGATGCGGACGAGCAGCCGCAAACGAAGCGCGTGCTGCGCGTCCGGTTACAAACGGCGGATAAGGCGATCCTGCTCTACAGTGCCTCTGATATCGAAATGTTAACGCCGGAGCAGCTGCTGACGCATCCGTTCTTACAGCGCGTCGGGCCGGACGTGCTGGACATGCGCCTGACGGCGAGCGACGTTAAAGCCCGGCTATTGTCTTCCCAATTCCGCAACCGCCAGTTTTCCGGGCTGTTGCTCGATCAGGCGTTTCTTGCCGGGCTGGGAAACTACCTGCGGGTGGAGATCCTCTGGGAAGTGGGGCTGGCGCCGCAGCGCAAGGCCTCTCAGCTTAGCGAGGAACAGCTGGAGGCGCTGTCGCACGCGCTGCTTGATATTCCACGGCTGTCGTACAACACGCGCGGCCTGGTGGATGAGAACAAGCATCACGGGGCACTGTTCCGCTTTAAGGTATTCCATCGGGCGGGGAAAAAGTGCGAGCGTTGTGGTGGGGTGATTGAGAAGGCTACGATCTCTTCCAGACCGTTTTACTGGTGCCCTCGGTGCCAGATGTAAAAAAGCCGGGTGGCGGAGGTAAAAGCAAAACGGCAACGAAAGTTGCCGTTTTTAATGTTTTGAGAGGGCCGGGGGGAGGGCATCAGGCCGCACCCAACGTTTCTTAGCGCTTCAGGTCAGACTTAAAATCACGCTGCTCGTAGCCGGTGTACAGCTGACGAGGACGGGCGATTTTCATGCCTTCGCTGTGCATTTCGTTCCAGTGCGCAATCCAGCCCACGGTACGCGCCATGGCGAAGATCACGGTGAACATGGAAGATGGAATGCCCATCGCTTTCAGAATAATGCCAGAGTAGAAATCGACGTTCGGGTAGAGTTTCTTCTCGATGAAGTACGGGTCGTTCAGCGCGATGTGTTCCAGCTCCATCGCCACTTCCAGCAGATCGTCTTTGGTGCCCAGCTCTTTCAGCACTTCATGGCAGGTCTCACGCATAACGGTTGCGCGCGGGTCGTAGTTTTTGTAAACACGGTGACCGAAGCCCATCAGGCGGAAGGAGTCATTCTTGTCTTTCGCGCGACGCACGAACTCTGGAATGTGCTCAACGGTGCTGATCTCTTCCAGCATCTTCAGCGCCGCTTCGTTCGCGCCGCCGTGCGCCGGTCCCCACAGGGAGGCGATGCCCGCAGCGATACAGGCGAACGGGTTCGCGCCTGAAGAGCCTGCGGTACGGACAGTAGAGGTAGAGGCGTTCTGCTCGTGGTCAGCGTGCAGGATCAAAATACGGTCCATCGCACGTTCCAGCACCGGATTCACTTCATACTCTTCGCACGGTGTGGAGAACATCATGCGCAGGAAGTTACCGGCGTAGGAGAGGTCGTTACGTGGGTACACAAACGGCTGGCCGATGGAGTATTTGTAGCACATCGCCGCCATGGTCGGCATTTTGGACAGCAGGCGGAACGCCGCGATATCACGGTGACGCGGGTTATTCACGTCAAGTGAGTCGTGGTAGAACGCCGCCAGCGCACCGGTAATCCCGCACATCACCGCCATTGGGTGAGAGTCACGACGGAACGCATGGAACAGACGGGTAATCTGCTCATGGATCATAGTGTGACGGGTTACGGTGGTTTTGAATTCATCGTACTGTGCCTGCGTCGGCTTTTCGCCGTTCAGCAGGATGTAGCACACTTCCAGGTAGTTGGATTCGGTGGCTAACTGATCGATGGGGAAGCCGCGATGGAGCAGGATACCTTCGTCACCGTCAATGTAGGTGATTTTGGATTCGCAAGATGCGGTAGAGGTAAATCCAGGGTCAAAGGTAAATACTCCTTTGGAACCCAGCGTACGGATATCAATAACATCCTGACCGAGCGTGCCTTTTAGCACATCCAGTTCAATAGCATCATCACCATTTAGGGTGAGTTTTGCCTTTGTATCAGCCATTTACGGTCTCCTTAGCGCCTTATGCTTAAGACTGCTTTTACCGGATTTGCCTTCAGCTGTTAATCACCGTTACCAGATTGTTATTTGGCTTACCGCTCAGCTCACGAGGAGTAACCAGGGTACAGAGCTATGGCGCCTTGCAGGTAAACGAATGAAATATCAGTGAAACAACAGCAAATCAGCGTTTTTGCAGTCCGAATTATTCAAACCTGTATATCACTAATAACTGTCCTGATAACTTCGGTCAATACCATCACACTGTTACATAACTATTTGTCAGGTGAAAGAGAGACCTCATAACTTTTGCGCATTATATGCCTTTTCTGATGACGTTTGTAACAATATTGTTTAACATTTGTCAAATCAGATGATTAAAAATTAAAAAGATGTTGTTATCGTGACCCTGATCACTGTTCCAGAGAAAACCCAACAAACTGTATGTAGGTTAATTGTAATGATTTTGTGAACGGCCTATACTGCCGCCAGGTCTCCGGAACACCCTGCAATCCCGAGCCACCCAGCGTTGTAACGTGTCGTTTTAGCATTTGGAAGCAATGTTTTGCATGACGCGCAGTTATAGAAAAGGAACGCTGCTTGACCCGCATCGCAGTCCGGAGGAAGGAAACAATAAGAACAGCATGTGGGCGTTATTCATGATAAGAAATGTGAAAAAACAAAGACCTGTCAATCTGGATCTCAAAACGATCCGGTTCCCCGTAACAGCAATAGCGTCCATTCTGCACCGTGTTTCTGGTGTGATTACGTTTGTGGCGGTCGGTATTTTGCTGTGGTTACTGGGCACCAGCCTCTCTTCCCCTGAAGGATTCCTCCAGGCCTCGGCCATCATGAATAGCTTCTTCGTGAAATTTATCATGTGGGGCATTCTCACCGCGCTGGCCTATCACGTTGTTGGCGGCGTACGCCACATGCTGATGGACTTTGGCTATCTGGAAGAGACGTTCGAGGCCGGGAAACGTACCGCGAACATTTCATTTGTGATCACTGTCGTGCTTTCACTTCTCGCAGGAGTTCTCGTATGGTAAGCAACGCCTCCGCATTAGGACGCAACGGCGTACATGACTTCATTCTGGTCCGTGCTACCGCCATCGTTCTCACCCTTTACATCATCTATATGATCGGTTTCTTCGCGACCAGCGGCACGCTGACGTGGGAAATCTGGAGTGGTTTCTTCGGATCGGCCTTCACCAAAGTGTTCACCCTGCTGGCCCTGTTCTCCATCCTTATCCATGCCTGGATCGGCATGTGGCAGGTGTTGACCGATTACGTTAAACCGCTGGCGATTCGCCTCCCACTGCAGCTGGCCATTGTGGTTGCACTGGTGGTTTACGTTATTTATGGATTCGTTGTGGTGTGGGGTGTGTAATGAAACTGCCAGTCAGAGAATTTGATGCTGTTGTGATTGGTGCGGGTGGCGCAGGTATGCGCGCCGCACTGCAAATTTCCCAGAGCGGCCAGACCTGTGCGCTGCTCTCTAAAGTGTTCCCGACCCGTTCCCACACTGTGTCCGCGCAGGGCGGTATTACCGTTGCGCTGGGTAACTCCCATGAAGATAACTGGGAATGGCACATGTATGACACGGTAAAAGGTTCCGACTACATCGGCGACCAGGATGCCATCGAATATATGTGTAAAACCGGCCCGGAAGCGATTCTGGAGCTGGACCATATGGGTCTGCCGTTCTCCCGTCTGGAAAATGGCACTATCTATCAGCGTCCGTTTGGCGGCCAGTCGAAAAACTTCGGCGGCGAGCAGGCGGCACGCACCGCGGCGGCGGCTGACCGTACCGGTCACGCACTGCTGCACACCCTGTATCAGCAGAACCTGAAAAACCACACCACCATCTTCTCCGAGTGGTATGCGCTGGATCTGGTGAAAAACGCCGATGGCGCGATCGTCGGCTGTACCGCGCTGTGCATCGAAACCGGTGAAGTGGTTTACTTCAAAGCCCGCGCGACCGTGCTGGCGACCGGCGGTGCAGGCCGTATTTACCAATCCACCACCAACGCCCACATCAACACCGGTGACGGTGTCGGTATGGCTATCCGCGCCGGCGTACCGGTGCAGGACATGGAGATGTGGCAGTTCCACCCAACCGGTATCGCCGGTGCGGGCGTGCTGGTCACTGAAGGCTGCCGCGGTGAAGGTGGCTACCTGCTGAACAAACACGGCGAGCGCTTCATGGAGCGTTATGCCCCGAATGCGAAAGACCTGGCGGGTCGTGACGTGGTGGCGCGTTCCATCATGATCGAAATCCGTGAAGGCCGCGGCTGCGATGGCCCATGGGGTCCACACGCGAAGCTGAAGCTCGACCATCTGGGTAAAGAAGTGCTGGAATCCCGTCTGCCGGGCATCCTGGAACTGTCCCGCACCTTCGCGCACGTCGATCCGGTGAAAGAGCCGATTCCGGTTATCCCAACCTGCCACTATATGATGGGCGGTATTCCGACCAAAGTGACCGGTCAGGCGCTGACCGTGAACGAGCAGGGCGAAGACGTGGTCATTCCTGGCCTGTTCGCGGTAGGCGAAATCGCCTGCGTATCCGTACACGGCGCCAACCGTCTGGGCGGCAACTCCCTGCTGGACCTGGTGGTATTTGGTCGTGCGGTGGGTCTGCATCTGCAGGAGTCCATTGCCGAGCAGGGCGCGCTGCGTGATGCAACCGACGACGAAATCGACGCCTCTCTTGAACGCCTCAACCGCTGGAACGGTAACCGTAACGGCGAAGATCCGGTGGAAATCCGTAAAGCGCTGCAGGAGTGCATGCAGCACAACTTCTCGGTATTCCGCGAAGGCGATGCGATGGCCAAAGGCCTTGAGCAGCTGAAGGCGATCCGCGAGCGTCTGAAAAATGCCCGTCTGGACGACACCTCCAGCGAGTTCAACACCCAGCGCGTTGAGTGCCTGGAGCTGGATAACCTGATGGAAACCGCATTCGCAACCGCGATGTCGGCAAACTTCCGTACCGAAAGCCGTGGCGCCCATAGCCGCTTCGACTTCCCGGATCGTGACGATGAAAACTGGCTGTGCCATTCCCTGTATCTGCCAGAGTCGGAAACCATGACGCGTCGTAACGTCAACATGGAACCGAAACTGCGTCCGGCGTTCCCGCCGAAGATTCGTACTTACTAATGCGGAGACAGGATAATGAAACTCGAATTCTCAGTTTATCGTTATAACCCGGATGTTGATGACGCTCCGCGCATGCAGGACTATACCCTCGAAGCGGAAGAAGGTCGTGACATGATGCTGCTGGATGCCTTAATCCAGCTGAAAGAAAAAGATCCTACGCTGTCGTTCCGCCGCTCCTGCCGTGAAGGGGTATGTGGCTCTGACGGTGTGAACATGAACGGCAAAAACGGCCTGGCCTGTATCACGCCAATTTCAGCGCTGCAGCGTCCTGGTCAGAAAATTGTTATCCGTCCTCTGCCAGGCCTGCCGGTCGTGCGTGATTTGGTGGTAGACATGGGGCAATTCTATGCACAATATGAGAAGATTAAGCCTTACTTATTGAATAATGGGCAAAATCCACCCGCTCGCGAGCACTTACAGTCTCCTGAGCAGCGTGAAAAACTCGATGGTCTGTACGAGTGTATTCTCTGCGCATGCTGTTCAACGTCCTGCCCGTCGTTCTGGTGGAACCCGGACAAGTTTATCGGCCCTGCGGGTCTGTTGGCTGCCTATCGCTTCCTTATCGACAGCCGCGACACCGAAACCGACAGCCGTCTGGAAGGATTAAGTGACGCTTTCAGCGTATTCCGCTGCCATAGCATCATGAACTGCGTCAGTGTGTGTCCGAAGGGACTGAACCCGACGCGCGCCATCGGCCATATTAAGTCGATGCTGCTGCAGCGCAGTGCGTAAGTAGTGAGAGGGGAGCGCTGTTCCCCTCACCCTAACCCTCTCCCAAAGGGAGAGGGAATAGATTGCAGAAACCTTTAAAAACTGCCCTGAAGTCTAGACAGTTTCTAAAGGTTCCTTCGCGGGCCAAATGAAAAGAGCTCGCAGGTGAACCCCGGCACGTACACGCGGTGTGCGTGGTAGTTTCTACGGCGAAAGTAAGCATAAAAATGCTTAAGGGATCACGATGCAGAACGGCGCAATGAAAGCCTGGCTGGACTCTTCTTACCTCTCTGGTGCCAACCAGAGCTGGATAGAACAGCTCTATGAAGACTTCTTAACCGATCCTGACTCAGTGGACGCAAACTGGCGTTCCATGTTCCAGCAGTTGCCTGGTACAGGGGTCAAACCGGATCAATTCCATTCCAAAACACGTGATTATTTCCGTCGTCTGGCGAAGGATGCCTCACGTTACTCTTCTGCGATTTCCGACCCTGACACCAATGCGAAGCAGGTTAAAGTCCTGCAGCTTATCAACGCTTATCGCTTCCGCGGTCACCAGCATGCGAATCTCGATCCGCTGGGACTGTGGCAGCAGGAACGTGTGGCCGATCTCGATCCGGCGTATCACGATCTGACCGAGGCCGATTTCCAGGAAAGCTTTAACGTAGGTTCCTTTGCCATCGGCAAAGACACGATGAAGCTGGGCGATCTGATTGACGCGCTCAAGCAAACCTACTGCGGCTCCATCGGCGCGGAATATATGCACATTACCTCTACCGAAGAGAAGCGCTGGATCCAGCAGCGCATCGAATCCGTAGCGGGCCACGCGACCTTCTCGGCCGACGAGAAGAAACGCTTCCTCAGCGAATTGACCGCAGCGGAAGGGCTTGAGCGCTATCTGGGCGCGAAGTTCCCGGGCGCAAAACGCTTCTCGCTGGAAGGCGGCGACGCGCTGGTGCCGATGCTGAAAGAGCTGATTCGCCACGCAGGCAAGAGCGGCACCCGTGAAGTGGTGCTCGGCATGGCGCACCGTGGTCGTCTGAACGTGCTGGTCAACGTGCTGGGTAAAAAACCGCAGGACCTGTTCGACGAATTCGCGGGCAAACATAAAGAACACCTCGGCACCGGCGACGTGAAGTACCACATGGGCTTCTCGTCAGATATCGAAACCGAAGGCGGTCTGGTTCACCTGGCGCTGGCGTTTAACCCGTCACACCTGGAAATCGTCAGCCCGGTGGTTATCGGTTCCGTGCGCGCGCGTCTGGATCGTCTGGACGAGCCGAGCAGCAATAAAGTGCTGCCAATCACCATTCACGGTGATGCGGCGGTCACAGGGCAGGGCGTGGTTCAGGAAACCCTGAACATGTCGAAAGCGCGTGGTTATGAAGTGGGCGGTACCGTTCGCATCGTGATCAACAACCAGGTGGGCTTCACCACCTCTAACCCGCTGGATGCCCGTTCTACCCCGTACTGCACCGACATCGGTAAGATGGTACAGGCGCCGATCTTCCACGTTAACGCGGATGACCCGGAAGCCGTGGCTTTCGTGACCCGTCTGGCGCTGGACTTCCGTAATACCTTTAAGCGCGATGTGTTCATTGACCTCTTCTGCTACCGCCGTCACGGCCACAACGAAGCGGATGAGCCAAGTGCAACCCAGCCGCTGATGTACCAGAAAATCAAAAAACACCCGACCCCGCGCAAAATCTATGCTGACAAGCTGGAGAGCGACAAGGTGGCGACGCTGGAAGATGCGACCGAAATGGTCAACCTCTACCGCGACGCGCTGGATGCGGGTGAATGCGTGGTGAAAGAGCTGCGCCCGATGAACATGCACTCCTTTACCTGGTCGCCGTACCTCAACCACGAGTGGGATGAGAGCTACCCGAACAAGGTTGAGATGAAGCGCCTGCAGGAGCTGGCTAAACGCATCAGCACCGTGCCGGACGCTATCGAGATGCAGTCTCGCGTGGCGAAAATCTACGCCGACCGTCAGTCCATGGCGGCAGGCGAGAAGCTGTTCGACTGGGGCGGGGCGGAAACGCTGGCTTACGCAACGCTGGTTGACGAAGGCATTCCTGTTCGTCTGTCCGGTGAAGATGCGGGCCGCGGGACCTTCTTCCACCGTCACGCAGTGGTTCACAACCAGTCTAACGGTTCAACCTACACTCCGCTGCAGCACGTGCATAACGGTCAAGGCCAGTTCAAGGTCTGGGACTCCGTGCTGTCTGAAGAAGCGGTCCTGGCATTCGAATACGGCTACGCCACTGCGGAACCGCGCACCCTGACCATCTGGGAAGCGCAGTTCGGTGACTTCGCCAACGGCGCGCAGGTCGTTATCGACCAGTTCATTTCCTCCGGCGAGCAGAAGTGGGGCCGCATGTGTGGCCTGGTGATGCTCCTGCCGCACGGTTACGAAGGACAAGGACCGGAGCACTCCTCCGCGCGTCTGGAGCGTTACCTGCAACTCTGCGCCGAGCAGAACATGCAGGTTTGCGTGCCGTCCACCCCGGCTCAGGTCTACCACATGCTGCGTCGTCAGGCGCTGCGCGGTATGCGCCGTCCGCTGGTGGTCATGTCACCAAAATCACTGCTGCGCCATCCGCTGGCGGTCTCCAGCCTGGAAGAGCTGGCAAACGGCACCTTCCTGCCGGCCATCGGTGAAATTGACGAGCTTGATCCGCAGGCCGTTAAGCGTGTCGTAATGTGTTCTGGTAAGGTTTATTACGACCTGCTGGAACAGCGCCGTAAGAACGATCAGAAAGATGTCGCCATTGTGCGTATCGAACAGCTTTATCCGTTCCCGCATCAGGCGATGCAGGAAGTGCTGAAACAGTACGCTCACGTACATGATTTTGTCTGGTGCCAGGAAGAGCCGCTCAACCAGGGCGCATGGTACTGCAGCCAGCATCATTTCCGTGAAGTGATTCCATTTGGGTCAGCCCTGCGCTATGCAGGTCGCCCGGCCTCCGCCTCTCCGGCGGTAGGATATATGTCCGTTCACCAGAAGCAGCAACAAGATCTGGTCAATGACGCGCTGAACGTCGATTAATTAAAGGATACATAATGAGTAGCGTAGATATTCTTGTTCCCGACCTGCCTGAATCCGTAGCAGATGCGACCGTCGCTACCTGGCACAAAAAACCAGGCGATGCCGTTAAGCGCGATGAAGTGCTGGTAGAAATCGAAACTGACAAAGTGGTACTGGAAGTACCGGCTTCGGCGGATGGCGTTCTGGACGCGGTGCTGGAAGATGAAGGCACCACCGTCACCTCTCGTCAGATCCTGGGGCGCCTGCGTGAAGGCAACAGCGCGGGCAAAGAGTCCAGCGCGAAGTCTGAAGAGAAAGCCTCTACGCCGGCTCAGCGCCAGCAGGCTTCTCTGGAAGAACAGTCTAACGACGCCCTCAGCCCGGCGATCCGTCGCCTGCTGGCTGAACACAGCCTTGACCCGGCAGCCATCAAAGGCACTGGTGTGGGCGGTCGTCTGACCCGCGAAGACATCGACAAGCACCTGGCGAAAGCGCCTGCTCAGGCGGAAGCGAAAGCCCCTGCGGCAGCTCCGGCAGCACAGCCTGCTCTGGGTGCCCGCAGCGAAAAACGCGTACCGATGACGCGCCTGCGTAAGCGCGTGGCCGAGCGTCTGCTGGAAGCGAAAAACTCCACCGCGATGCTGACCACCTTCAACGAAGTGAACATGAAGCCAATCATGGATCTGCGTAAGCAGTACGGTGACGCGTTTGAAAAACGTCACGGTATCCGTCTGGGCTTTATGTCCTTCTACGTGAAGGCGGTGGTTGAAGCGCTGAAACGCTACCCGGAAGTGAACGCGTCTATCGATGGCGATGACGTGGTTTACCACAACTACTTCGACGTCAGCATGGCGGTTTCTACCCCACGCGGCCTGGTGACCCCGGTTCTGCGTGATGTGGATACCCTGGGTATGGCTGACATCGAGAAGAAAATCAAAGAGCTGGCCGTGAAAGGCCGCGACGGCAAGCTGACCGTAGAAGACCTGACCGGCGGTAACTTCACCATTACCAACGGCGGCGTATTCGGCTCGCTGATGTCTACCCCGATCATTAACCCGCCGCAGAGCGCGATCCTGGGTATGCACGCCATTAAAGATCGCCCGATGGCAGTTGACGGTAAAGTTGAGATCCTGCCGATGATGTACCTGGCGCTCTCTTACGACCACCGCCTGATCGACGGCCGCGAGTCCGTGGGCTTCCTGGTAGCTATTAAAGAGCTGCTGGAAGATCCAACGCGTCTGCTGCTGGACGTCTAGTAACGATTTAGCATCACCTGCCCCGTGGACCGGCACACGCTGCGCCGGTCTACAGGTTTGAAGATAACGATTACCCTGAAGGATGGATAGAACACATGAACTTACATGAATATCAGGCCAAACAGCTGTTTGCCCGGTATGGCTTACCGGCTCCGGTGGGTTATGCCTGTACTACCCCGCGTGAAGCAGAAGAAGCCGCATCTAAAATCGGTTCCGGCCCGTGGGTAGTTAAATGTCAGGTTCACGCTGGTGGCCGTGGTAAAGCGGGCGGTGTGAAGGTTGTTAAGAGCAAAGAAGAGATTCGTGCGTTTGCTGAACATTGGCTCGGCAAGCGTTTGGTGACCTACCAGACAGATGCGAACGGCCAGCCGGTTAACCAGATCCTGGTCGAAGCGGCGACCGACATCGCGAAAGAGCTGTACCTGGGCGCGGTGGTTGACCGTAGCTCCCGTCGCGTGGTGTTCATGGCGTCTACCGAAGGCGGCGTGGAAATTGAAAAAGTGGCGGAAGAGACCCCACACCTGATCCACAAAGTGGCTATCGATCCGCTGGCGGGCCCAATGCCTTATCAGGGTCGCGAGCTGGCGTTCAAGCTGGGTCTGGAAGGCAAGCTGGTTCAGCAGTTCACCAAGATCTTCATGGGCCTGGCGACTATCTTCCTTGAGCGCGATCTGGCGCTGATCGAGATCAACCCGCTGGTGATCACCACCCAGGGCGACCTGATCTGCCTCGACGGCAAGCTGGGCGCTGACGGCAACGCGCTGTTCCGCCAGCCGGATCTGCGCGAAATGCGCGACCAGTCTCAGGAAGATCCGCGTGAAGCACAGGCTGCTCAGTGGGAGCTGAACTACGTGGCGCTGGATGGCAACATCGGCTGCATGGTTAACGGTGCGGGCCTGGCGATGGGCACCATGGACATCGTTAAGCTGCACGGCGGTGAGCCGGCAAACTTCCTCGACGTGGGCGGTGGCGCAACCAAAGAGCGCGTAACCGAAGCGTTCAAAATCATCCTCTCTGACGACAACGTTAAAGCGGTACTGGTTAACATCTTCGGCGGCATCGTCCGTTGCGACCTGATTGCAGACGGCATCATCGGTGCGGTAGAAGAAGTGGGTGTTAACGTTCCGGTGGTTGTGCGTCTGGAAGGTAACAACGCTGAACTCGGCGCGAAAAAACTGGCTGACAGCGGCCTGAATATTATTGCAGCGAAAAGTCTGACGGATGCAGCTCAGCAGGTTGTTGCCGCAGTGGAGGGGAAATAATGTCAGTTTTAATTAATAAAGATACCAAGGTTATCTGCCAGGGCTTCACCGGTAGCCAGGGGACTTTCCACTCCGAACAGGCGATTGCCTACGGCACTCAGATGGTTGGCGGCGTAACGCCAGGTAAAGGCGGCACCACGCACCTGGGCCTGCCGGTGTTCAACACCGTGCGTGAAGCGGTAGAAGCGACGGGCGCAACCGCGACCGTGATCTACGTTCCGGCACCGTTCTGCAAAGACTCCATTCTGGAAGCGATCGACGCAGGCATCAAGCTGATCATCACCATCACCGAAGGCATCCCGACCCTGGATATGCTGACCGTGAAGGTGAAGCTGGACGAAGCAGGCGTGCGCATGATCGGCCCGAACTGCCCAGGCGTGATCACTCCGGGCGAATGCAAAATCGGCATCATGCCTGGCCACATTCACAAGCCGGGTAAAGTGGGCATCGTGTCCCGTTCCGGTACGCTGACCTATGAAGCGGTTAAGCAGACCACCGACTACGGCTTCGGTCAGTCCACCTGCGTGGGCATCGGCGGTGACCCAATCCCGGGATCTAACTTCATCGACATCCTGAAGCTGTTCCAGGAAGATCCGCAGACCGAAGCGATCGTGATGATCGGCGAGATCGGCGGTAGCGCGGAAGAAGAAGCGGCTGCTTATATCAAAGAACACGTGACCAAGCCGGTTGTGGGTTACATCGCGGGTGTGACCGCGCCGAAAGGCAAGCGTATGGGTCACGCAGGCGCGATCATTGCCGGTGGTAAGGGTACGGCTGATGAGAAATTCGCAGCGCTGGAAGCCGCAGGCGTGAAGACCGTTCGCAGCCTGGCGGATATCGGCGAAGCACTGAAATCCATCATTAAGTAAGTCCTCTCTGCTCCCTGAAAGGGGGGCGTTGAAGTATAAAAATGTCCGTTTCGACATGGTTGGCCGCTGTAAAGCGGCCTTTTTTATTGCCTGCGTCTGGCGACGAGAGTGAACTTGTAGTCGTCGGTATTGAACACGTTGCGGCTGTATTCAAATACCCGTCCGTCCTTCAGAAACCCGCGGGAGACTTTTTCCAGGATCGGCTTTGCCGGATCGAGCGACAGCGCGGCGATCGCCTCCTCTGAAGGCATGATCGGCACCAGCTCCTGCTCGCTGCGATCGATAACCAGCTTTTTGATCTGCTCAACGTAGTGGTATTTCGAATTCTCCATCACTTCCCAGGTGAGGTCGGGGAACAGGGCCAGCGGCATCCATGTCTCCTCCAGGTTCACCGGCTTCTGCTTGATGAATCGCACGCGCTTAACGTGCCAGACCTTATCTTCCACGCCAACTGCTAATGTTGCCGCCAGCCGCGCATCGGCTTTCACCACTTCAAAGATTTTGACATCACTGTGCGTATCGACATGACGATCCGCCAGCTTTTCGTAAAAGCCGGTGAGCTGATAAATATCGTAATTGACGCGCTCCTCTTTTTTTACATAAGAGCCGCTGCCCTGAATACTTTCGATGATCTGCTCATCGGCGAGCAGTTTCAGGGCCTGCCGCACGGTGACGCGGCTGACGCGAAACGCCTCCTGAAGACTGGACTCCGTCGGCAGCGCGTCTCCCGGTTTTAATTCCCCGGCGTTGATTTTCTCGCGGAACGCATCGGCTATCTGCCGGTACATCGGTTTGTTGCCCATTTTATCGCGCCTGCTTAATACCTTTTCAGGGAATTATGCATTCAACTGATGATTTGTAAATAATACAATTAAAATACAAATTTGGCTTTTAGTGAAAGTGATCACATAAATGTATTATCAGGTCTGCCAGAATCCTCCCCAGACAATAACTCTGTATAGGTGAGGATCTTTATGAACCTGACGACTCTGACCGATCCGCGTGCTGTTTGCGTTCAGGCGCAGTTTACCCGCCGGGATGAGGCAATCCGTCAGCTTACGGCGCGGCTGGTGGCGCTGGGCAAAATCGCTGATGCCGATGCGTTTCTGGAGGAGGTGTTTCATCGGGAATCGCTTGGGCCGACCGCGCTGGGTGAAGGACTGGCCGTTCCTCACGGTAAATCAGCCGTCGTGAAGGAGGCGGCTTTTGCCGTGGCAACTCTGCGAGAACCGCTTGCATGGGAAGGCGTGGACGGGCCGGAAGAGGTTGAGCTGGTTTTTCTGCTCGCCATTCCGCCAGCAGAAGCGGGTTCAACCCATATTCAGGTGCTGACGGAGCTGACGTCTCGCCTGGCGGATGACGATCTCAGGGCGCGCGTGATGGCTGCTACCACGGCGGAAGACGTGCTTGCTGCGCTTGAAGCTGCTCCTGACATGGAAGAGGCAGGCGTCGCGCTGAATGCCCCGACAATCGTCTGCGTGACCGCCTGTCCGGCCGGGATCGCGCATACCTATATGGCCGCAGAGTACCTGGAAAAAGCGGGACGCAAGCTTGGCGTCAACGTGGTGGTCGAAAAGCAAGGGGCAAACGGCATTGAGGGGCGCATCACCGTGCAGCAGCTTCGTGAGGCCAAAGCGTGCATTTTTGCCGCAGAAGTGGCGATCAAAGAGAGCGAGCGTTTTCAGGGGATCCCCGCCATCTCCGTGCCCGTCGCGGAGCCTCTGCGCCATGCTGAAGCGCTGATTGAGCGCGCGCTGGCGCTGCAGCCTGCATCCGATGCGCGTCCTGCGCATGTCGATACCGAAACGAAAAAGAGCGTTAAAACTGAACTCAAGCAGGCACTTCTCAGCGGTATCTCTTTTGCGGTGCCGCTGATCGTCGCTGGCGGTACGGTGCTGGCCGTGTCGGTACTGCTGGCGCAAATCCTGGGTCTGCAGCACCTGTTTGACCAGGAAAACTCGTGGCTGTGGATGTACCGCAAGCTTGGCGGTGGCATGCTCGGCATTCTGATGGTACCTGTTCTGGCGGCCTATACCGCGTATTCGCTGGCGGATAAACCTGCGCTGACGCCGGGCTTTGCGGCCGGTCTGGCTGCCAATATGATCGGCTCCGGTTTTCTTGGCGCTATTGTCGGCGGGCTGATCGCGGGCTATCTGATGCGCTGGGTGAAAAACCACATCCGGCTCAGTAGCCGCTACAACGGCTTTCTGACCTTTTATCTCTATCCGGTGATTGGCGTGCTGGGCGCGGGCAGCCTGATGCTGTTTGTGATTGGCGAACCGGTGGCCTGGCTCAATAACACGCTCACCGTCTGGCTTAACGGTCTCTCCGGCGCGAATGCGCTGCTTCTGGGGGCCATCCTCGGGTTTATGTGCTCATTCGATTTGGGTGGCCCGGTTAATAAAGCCTCTTACGCGTTTTGCCTGGGGGCGATGGCGAACGGCGTTTATGGTCCTTACGCGATCTTTGCCTCCGTCAAAATGGTATCGGCCTTTACCGTGACGGCGTCGACGATGCTGGCGCCGAAGCTGTTTAATCCGTTTGAAATTGAAACCGGTAAATCAACGTGGCTGCTCGGCCTGGCGGGCATTACCGAAGGGGCGATCCCGATGGCGATTGAAGATCCGCTTCGCGTCATTGGCTCATTTGTGCTCGGCTCCATGGTAACAGGCGCGGCTGTCGGTGCGATGGGGATCGGGTTATCTACCCCGGGGGCCGGGATTTTCTCTCTCTTTTTACTTCACGATGCCGGGTTGGGCGGTGTGGTTGCGGCTGTGGGCTGGTTTGGCGCGGCGCTGGCGGGGACCGCTGTCTCCACGTTTGTTCTGCTGCTCTGGCGACGTCAGGCGGTAAAAAAGGGCAAGTACCTCACAGAAGACGCCATACCGTAAAAACTCACAAAACAGGAAACGAAGATGAAAGCTGTATCTCGTGTTCATATCACGCCGCATATGCACTGGGACCGTGAGTGGTACTTCACCACTGAAGAGTCGCGTATTCTTCTGGTCAATAATATGGAAGAGATCCTGACCCGCCTGGAGCAGGACGACGAGTATAAATATTACGTCCTTGATGGCCAGACGGCGGTGCTGGAAGATTATTTTGCCGTCGTGCCCGAAAACCGCGCGCGGGTAAAGGCGCTGGTGGAGCGCGGAAAACTGATTATCGGCCCCTGGTATACCCAGACCGATACCACGATTGTCAGCGGCGAGTCGATTGTCCGCAACCTGATGTACGGCATCCGGGACTGTATGGCGTTCGGCGAGCCGATGAAGATCGGCTATCTGCCGGATTCGTTTGGTATGTCCGGCCAGCTTCCGCATATCTATAACGGATTTGGCATTACCCGGACGATGTTCTGGCGCGGCTGCTCGGAACGACACGGGACCGATAAAACCGAATTTCTCTGGCAGAGCCAGGACGGCAGTGAAGTCACGGCGCAGGTGCTGCCGCTGGGCTACGCGATTGGTAAGTACTTACCGGAGGACGAAGCCGGCCTGCGAAAACGGCTCGACAGCTATTTCGACGTTCTGGAAAAGGCCTCCGTCACCAAAGAGATTTTGCTGCCCAACGGTCACGATCAGATGCCGCTGCAGCAGAACATTTTCTCCGTGATGGATAAGCTGCGTGAAATCTATCCGCAGCGTCAATTTGTAATGAGCCGCTTTGAAGAGGTGTTTGACCACATTGAGGCACGCCGCGATGAACTGGCGACCCTGAAAGGGGAGTTTATCGACGGGAAATACATGCGCGTGCACCGGACAATCGGCTCCACGCGCATGGATATCAAAATTGCCCATGCGCGTATTGAGAACAAAATTGTCAACATCCTCGAACCGCTGGCAACGCTTGCATGGACGCTGGGCTTCGATTATCACCACGGCCTGCTGGAGAAGATGTGGAAAGAGATTCTTAAAAACCACGCTCACGACAGCATCGGCTGCTGCTGCAGCGACAAGGTGCATCGTGAGATTGTCTCTCGTTTTGAACTGGCTGAAGACATGGCAGATAACCTGGTGCGTTTCTATATGCGCAAGATTGTCGACAACATGCCGCAAAGCGACGCCGACAAACTGGTGATGTTCAACCTGATGCCCTGGCCGCGTGAAGAGGTGATGAACACCACGATTCGACTGCGCGCCAGCCAGTTCCGTCTGTTGGATGATAAAGGCAACGAGATCCCGTATTTCATTCGCAGCGCGCGCGAGCTGGACCCTGGTCTCATTGACAGGCAGATTGTCCATTACGGTAATTATGAGCCGTTTATGGAGTTTGATATTCAGCTCAGCCAGATACTGCCGTCGATGGGCTACCGTACGCTGTTTATCGAGCCAAACGTGGCCGGGAAGGTGATCTCTCCGGTGATAAACACCGAATCCTTGCTCGAAAACGCCTTCTGGCAGATTGATTTAAATAACGACGGTACGCTGCGCCTGCGCGACAAAGAAACCGGGCTGATTTATGACCGGGTGCTGGAAATCGAAGAGGGTTCGGATGATGGCGATGAGTACGACTACTCGCCTTCGCGGGAAGAGTGGAGACTCACTTCAGCGCAGGGCGAGCATCAGGTCGAGGTTATACACGAACGCTGGCAGAGCAGGGCGGTGATTCGCCATCAGATCGCGGTACCGGCTAATCTGGCCGAACGCGCGGCGGGTCAGCGAAACGGGTCTCTCGGCGCTGAGGTTGAAATCACGCTTAGCCACCACAGCAGGCGTATTGATGTGGCGGTGCGTCTGGATAATCAGGCTGACGACCACCGCGTCCGCGTGCTGATCCCTACGCCGTTTATGACAGAGGACGTGTTAGCTGATACGCAGTTTGGCACCCTCACTCGTCCGGTACAGGACGCGGCGATGGAAAACTGGCAGGAGGAGGGGTGGAAAGAAGCGCCGGTTCCCGTCTGGAATTTACTCAACTATGCCGTCCTGCAGGAAAAACGAAACGGGCTTGCGCTGTTCACCGAAGGACTACGCGAGTTTGAAGTAGTAGGCGAGGATAAAAAAGCCTTTGCCCTGACCCTGCTGCGCGGCGTGGGGTTACTCGGCAAAGAAGATTTGCTGTTGCGCCCCGGTAGGCCTTCAGGAATCAAAATGCCTGTTCCTGACTCTCAGGTGCGCGGTTCGTTAAGCTGTCGCTTTAGCCTCTTCAGCTTCAGTGGAACGCCGGAAAACGCGGGCGTCGCGCAGCAGGCTAAATCGTGGTTAACGCCGGTGCAGTGCTATAACAAAATTCCCTGGGACGCGATGAAGCTCAATCGCTCGTCGTTTACCACGCCGGAAAGTTACAGCCTGCTGGCGCTTTCGCCCACGGGATGCGTGCTCAGTACGCTCAAAAAGGCTGAAGATCGAGACGAACTCATTCTTCGTCTGTTCAACCCTTCCGAGTCCAGCGCATGTGACGCGACGTTATCCGTGGATCCGACCGTGAAACGGTGCTGCGAAACGGACATGAATGAACGGATAATAGACAATCGTGAAGAAGAGGGCATCGTCGGGGCGTTCAGACCGGGACAGTCACGAACCTTCAGCATTCTTCTTGCCTGAAAACCGCTGACACGATCAAAAGGCCGCAGAGTTTGCGGCCTTTTTTCATTAAATAGTCACGCTTCGGTGTTAACTTCCGGGATAATAAAAGTAAATTAAATGTAATTTCTAAGAGTTGCAAAAACAGAATGGAAAAATAAACTGGCCCAGCTACGCTTATTGTTTGTCCCGCTTCGACAGGGCATTTTTCTCTCGCGTTAATTAAAATCACTTCTGTTTATATTTTTTTTGGTCTTCGATAACCAATCGCATCTTTGCATGCACATATCATTAACATGGTTTTTACCATTCTCACCGAAGCTAAACATGATTAACATCAAGACCGGTTTTTGATTTAAATCAAAGTTTAATGCTTGGAAAAAGATGCCGAAAAGCGCTAAATTGTCCCCGATCAAAATGGCCGAAAAGTGGTAATTTTGCTATAAATTGATCGCCGTCGAAAAACGTAAATGTGATTCAATAAAAACCTGTTTATTGTAAGGGTTTTGCAGCGTATTATATTTGCGGGATCAATTTGAGTTTTTTATTAACCTATTTGTAACCTGTCGTCATCGTTTTTATCCTTCTCCAGGGTAATAACGACGACCAGGATGCGAATAATTTGTATTGGGGCATGCGTGTGAATCTCTTTCTGACGGGGTTCACTCTCGGAGTCTTCATGCGATGAGCAAGGAGTCATAATGTTAGACGTAGTCGAACTGTCGCGCTTACAGTTTGCCTTGACCGCGATGTACCACTTCCTGTTTGTGCCGCTGACGCTCGGTATGGCGTTCCTGCTGGCAATTATGGAAACGGTTTACGTCCTCTCCGGCAAACAGATTTATAAAGATATGACCAAGTTCTGGGGCAAGTTGTTCGGTATCAACTTCGCGCTGGGCGTGGCAACCGGTTTGACCATGGAGTTCCAGTTCGGGACTAACTGGTCTTACTATTCCCACTATGTAGGGGATATCTTCGGTGCGCCGCTGGCCATTGAAGGCCTGATGGCCTTCTTCCTCGAATCCACCTTTGTAGGTCTGTTCTTCTTCGGTTGGGACCGTCTGGGTAAAGTTCAGCACATGGCCGTAACCTGGCTGGTGGCATTAGGTTCGAACCTGTCCGCGCTGTGGATCCTGGTGGCAAACGGCTGGATGCAGAACCCGATCGCGTCTGACTTCAACTTCGAAACCATGCGTATGGAGATGGTCAGCTTTGCCGAGCTGGTCCTGAACCCGGTTGCTCAGGTTAAATTTGTTCACACCGTGGCATCTGGCTACGTGTGCGGCGCGATGTTCGTGTTGGGTATCAGCTCCTACTATATGCTGCGCGGTCGTGACTTCGCGTTTGCCAAGCGCTCCTTTGCTATCGCTGCAAGCTTCGGTATGGCTGCAATCCTCTCCGTTATCGTTCTGGGTGATGAATCCGGTTACGAAATGGGTGACGTGCAGAAAACCAAACTGGCCGCTATCGAAGCCGAATGGGAAACCCAGCCGGCACCTGCTGCCTTTACGCTGTTCGGTATTCCCGATCAGGACGCGCAGGAAAACCGCTTCGCCATCCAAATCCCTTACGCGCTGGGTATCATCGCAACCCGTTCTGTCGATAAGCAGGTAACGGGTCTGAAGGAGCTGATGGTTCAGCACGAAGAGCGTATCCGTAACGGTATGAAGGCTTACTCGCTGCTGGAACAGCTGCGTGCCGGCTCTACCGATCAGGCCGTTCGCGATCAATTTAACGACGTGAAGAAAGACCTGGGCTACGGTTTGTTGCTGAAACGTTATACCCCGAACGTTTCTGATGCGACGGAAGCACAGATTCAGATGGCGACCAAAGACTCGATTCCACGCGTTGCGCCACTGTACTTCGCATTCCGTATCATGGTGGGCTGCGGCATCATCATGCTGCTGATCATTGCGGCGTCCTTCTGGTCCGTGATTCGTAACCGCATCGGCGAGAAAAAATGGCTGCTGCGCACCGCGCTGTACGGTATTCCACTGCCGTGGATCGCGATTGAATCCGGCTGGTTTGTAGCGGAGTATGGCCGTCAGCCATGGGCGATTGGTGAGGTACTGCCAACGGCGGTCGCGAACTCTTCCCTGACGGCAGGCGACCTGATCTTCTCCATGCTGCTGATCTGTGGTCTGTACACCCTGTTCCTGGTGGCTGAACTGTTCCTGATGTTCAAGTTCGCGCGCCTTGGCCCAAGCAGCCTGAAAACCGGTCGCTATCACTACGAGCAGTCCACTGCGACTACTCAGCCGGCACGCTAAGACAGGAGTCATCAAATGATCGATTATGAAGTATTGCGTTTTATCTGGTGGCTGCTGGTTGGCGTTCTGCTGATCGGTTTCGCCGTCACGGATGGTTTCGACATGGGGGTGGGGATGCTCACCCGTTTCCTCGGTCGTAATGACACCGAGCGTCGAATCATGATTAACTCCATCGCCCCTCACTGGGACGGTAACCAGGTGTGGCTGATCACCGCAGGCGGCGCGCTGTTCGCTGCCTGGCCGATGGTCTACGCGGCTGCGTTCTCCGGCTTCTATGTGGCGATGATTCTGGTGCTGGCCTCTTTATTCTTCCGTCCGGTCGGTTTCGACTACCGTTCCAAGATTGAAGATACCCGCTGGCGCAACATGTGGGACTGGGGCATCTTCATTGGTAGCTTCGTTCCACCGCTGGTGATTGGTGTGGCATTCGGTAACCTGCTGCAGGGCGTACCGTTCCACCTTGATGAATACATGCGTCTTTATTACACCGGCAACTTCTTCCAACTGCTGAATCCGTTTGGCCTGCTGGCCGGTGTGGTGAGCGTGGCGATGATCATCACTCAGGGCGCAACTTACCTGCAGATGCGTACTGTGGGTGAACTGCACCTGCGTTCCCGTGCTACTGCTCAGGTGGCGGCACTGGTGACGCTGGTTTGCTTCGCTCTGGCAGGCGTGTGGGTGGTGTACGGTATTGATGGCTACGTGGTGACGTCTGCGATTAACCACTCGGCACCGTCTAACCCGCTGACCAAAGAAGTGGCGCGTCAGGCTGGTGCATGGCTGGTGAACTTCAACAATACCCCTGCGCTGTGGGCGATCCCGGCTCTGGGCGTGCTGCTGCCGCTGCTGACCGTGCTGACGTCTCGTCTGGAGAAAGGTGCTCTGGCATTCGTGTTCTCTTCACTGACGCTGGCATGCATCATCCTGACGGCGGGTATTGCCATGTTCCCATTCGTCATGCCATCCAGCACCATGCTGAATGCTAGCCTGACCATGTGGGATGCAACCTCCAGCCATATGACGCTGAACTTAATGACTTACGTTGCTTGCGTGTTCGTTCCGATTGTTCTGGCCTACACCATCTGGTGTTACTGGAAAATGTTCGGTCGTATCACCAAAGAACATATCGAAAGCAACACCCACTCTATGTACTAAGTAAGGAGCTGAATATGTGGTATTTCGCATGGATTTTAGGGACGCTTCTTGCCTGTGCTTTTGGTGTCATCACTGCCCTGGCGCTTGAGCACGTCGAAGCGACCAAAGCGGGTGAAGAAAAACACTGATGAATATTATCGCGAAGCTTTACGCGGTAATGGATAAGCGCCCGTTACGGGCGCTTTCTTTAGTAATGGCATTACTGCTGGCAGGCTGTATCTTCTGGGACCCGTCGCGCTTTGCGGCAAAGACCAGCGAGCTTGAGATCTGGCACGGCTTCCTCATCATGTGGGCAGTGTGTGCCGGGGTGATCCACGGCGTGGGCTTTCGTCCGAAAGCCGTTCACTGGCAGGGAATTTTTTGCCCGCTGATTGCCGATCTGGTGCTTCTCGCCGGTTTGATTTTCTTCTTCTTCTGAATAAGAAATGTCCGTTAACGTTATGGGCTTACCCGAGCCCATAAAAATTTACTCTCCGTTTACTTTCCCCCATTCCAAACCATCTTCCCCGCGCGTATAGTAGCGAAGTTTAAAAGCTCTAACTTTTGTTGCATTACTGGGATGTAAAGTGAATACAACGCTGTTTCGATGGCCGGTTCGTGTCTATTACGAAGATACCGATGCCGGTGGTGTGGTTTACCACGCCAGCTACGTTGCTTTTTATGAACGGGCACGCACAGAGATGCTGCGCCATCATCACTTTAGTCAACAGGTGCTGTTGGCTGAGCGAGTTGCCTTCGTGGTACGCAAGATGACGCTTGAGTATTTTGCGCCTGCCAGACTCGACGATATGCTCGAAGTCCAAACTGAAATTACATCAATGCGCGGGACCTCACTGGTTTTCACGCAGCGGATAGTCAACGCAGAGAACACCGTACTGAACTCAGCTGAAGTACTGATTGTTTGTGTTGATCCAACCATAATGAAGCCTCGTGCGCTTCCTAAGTCTATTGTCGCGGAGTTTAAGCAGTGACTGACATGAATATCCTTGATTTGTTCCTGAAGGCAAGCCTTCTGGTTAAACTTATCATGTTGATTTTGATTGGTTTTTCAATCGCATCCTGGGCCATCATTATCCAGAGAACGCGTATCCTCAATGCAGCTGGCCGTGAAGCGGAAGCATTTGAAGATAAGTTCTGGTCGGGTATTGAACTTTCTCGCCTGTATCAGGAGAGCCAGGGACGCCGTGAAAACCTGACCGGCTCCGAACAAATTTTCTATAGCGGATTCAAAGAGTTCGCTCGTCTGCATCGGGCAAACAATCATGCGCCGGAAGCCGTCGTGGAAGGGGCATCGCGTGCGATGCGGATCTCCATGAACCGCGAGCTGGAAAATCTTGAAACGCACATTCCTTTCCTCGGCACCGTGGGTTCTATCAGCCCGTATATCGGTCTGTTTGGTACCGTGTGGGGGATCATGCACGCCTTTATCGCGCTGGGCGCGGTGAAGCAGGCGACGTTGCAGATGGTTGCACCGGGTATCGCTGAAGCACTGATTGCGACCGCTATCGGTCTGTTTGCGGCAATTCCGGCGGTAATGGCTTACAACCGTCTGAACCAGCGCGTGAACAAACTGGAACTGAACTACGACAACTTTATGGAAGAGTTCACCGCGATTCTGCACCGTCAGGCGTTTACCAGCACCGAGAGCAACAAGGGGTAAACCATGGCCAGATCGCGTGGACGAGGTCGTCGCGAGCTCAAGTCCGAAATCAATATCGTGCCACTGCTGGACGTTCTGCTGGTACTGCTGCTGATCTTCATGGCAACAGCGCCCATCATTACCCAGAGTGTGGAAGTCGATCTGCCGGATGCGACAGAATCACAGGCGGTGAGCACCAATGACGATCCTCCGGTCATCATTGAAGTTTCCGGCGTAGGGCAGTACAGCGTGGTGGTAGAGAAAGATCGTATGGATCAGCTGCCACCTGAGCAGGTTATTGCCGAAGCGCAGCGTCGCCTGGAGTCAAATCCGAAAACGGTCTTCTTAATCGGTGGCGCGAAAGACGTACCCTACGATGAAATTATTAAAGCGCTGAACTTGCTACATAGTGCGGGTGTTAAGTCAGTTGGCTTAATGACTCAACCTATTTGATCATCCGCGTAGTTTTTGGGAACCGATAGTGTCAAAGGCAACCGAACAGAACGACAAGCTTAAGCGAGCGATAATCGTCTCCGCAGTGCTGCACGTTATTCTTTTTGCAGCGCTGATCTGGAGTTCGTTCGACGAGCATATTGATGCATCAGCAGGCGGCGGTGGAGGGTCTTCCATTGACGCCGTAATGGTGGATCCCGGTGCGGTAGTGCAAAACTATAATCGCGAACAACAGCAGAAGGCGAGTGCCAAACGGGCTGAAGAGCAGCGTGAAAAACAGGCGCAACAGCAGGCGGAAGAGCTGCGTGAAAAGCAGGCCGCCGAGCAGGAGCGTTTGAAGCAGCTTGAGAAAGAACGTTTGCAGGCGCAGGAAGCCGCGAAAGCGCAGGCGGAACAGCAGAAGCAAGCCGAAGAGGCCGCGAAGAAAGCGCAGGAACAGCAAAAGCAGGCGGAAGAGGCGGCAGCAAAAGCCGCAGCGGATGCCAAAGCGCAGGCTGATGCCCAGGCAAAATTAGCGGCAGAAGCGGCGAAGAAAGCGGCTGCCGATGCCCAGAAGAAAGCTGAGGCCGAAGCCGCGAAGAAAGCCGCTGCGGATGCCCAGAAGAAAGCCGAAGCGGAAGCCGCGAAGAAAGCCGCTGCTGACGCACAGAAGAAAGCTGAAGCCGAAGCCGCGAAGAAAGCCGCTCAGGACGCAGAGAAGAAAGCGGCTGCCGAGGCTGCGAAGAAAGCCGCTGCGGCTGAGAAGGCTGCTGCCGAAAAAGCTGCCGCCGCTGAAAAAGCCGCTGCTGATAAAAAAGCTGCAGCTGAGAAGGCCGCTGCCGATAAGAAAGCCGCTGCTGAAAAAGCGGCTGCTAAAAAGGCTGCTGCCGCTGAAAAAGCTGCGGCAGCCGCAGGGGTTGACGATCTGCTGGGGGATTTAAGCTCCGGTAAGAATGCACCGAAAACGGGCGGTGGCGCGAAAGGAAACAACGCAGCGCCGACCGGAAGTGGTAACACTAAGAGTAACGGTGCGACAGGGGCTGAAATCAACGGCTATGCCGCGCAGATTAAATCGGCGATTGAAAGCCGGTTCTACGATGCGTCTTCCTATGCCGGTAAAACGTGTACGCTGCGTATAAAACTGGCTCCGGACGGCATGCTGCTTGATATTAAGTCTGAAGGTGGCGACCCGGCTTTATGTACTGCGGCTCTGGCTGCAGCGCGTCAGGCGAAGATGCCTAAACCGCCTTCTCAGGCAGTCTACGAAGTCTTCAAAAATGCGCCGCTGGACTTCAAACCTTAAGTTACATTTTCCCCGTGCAAACGGGGAAAAATAGACCAGGTTTAGTCACAGGGTTCGGGTAGTTTTGTCTATTTGAGTTTGTTAACATTCTGCTAAATTATCGTGGGTAAGGTTACCCGGATAAGGGAGATATGATGAAGCAGGCATTACGTGTAGCATTTAGTTTTTTAATGCTGTGGGCAGCAGTCCTGCACGCAGAAGTACGTATCGAGATCACCCAGGGGGTGGACTCGGCACGCCCAATCGGTGTTGTTCCGTTCCAGTGGGCCGGTCCTGGCGCTGCACCTGAAGATGCCGGTGGCATCGTGGCGGCTGACCTGCGTAACAGCGGTAAATTCAACCCGTTAGATCGTTCTCGTCTGCCGCAGCAGCCGGGCAGTGCGCAGGAAGTCCAGCCTGCTGCATGGTCTGCGCTGGGTATCGATGCCGTGGTGGTGGGGCAGGTTACGCCTAACCCGGACGGTTCTTACAACGTGGCCTGGCAGCTGGTAGATACCGGCGGTGCACCGGGTACCGTTCTGGCACAGAACTCTTACAAGGTCACTAAACAGTACCTGCGCTACGCGGCACACGCGGCCAGCGACGCGGTATTCGAAAAGCTGACCGGTATTAAAGGTGCGTTCCGTACCCGTATCGCATATGTGGTACAGACCAACGGCGGTCAGTTCCCGTACGAGCTGCGCGTCTCTGACTACGACGGTTACAACCAGTTCCTGGTGAAACGCTCTTCACAGCCGCTAATGTCTCCAGCCTGGTCTCCGGACGGGTCTAAGCTGGCCTACGTGACCTTCGAAAGTGGTCGTTCTGCGCTGGTTATCCAGACGCTGGCTAACGGTGCGGTGCGTCAGGTAGCGTCGTTCCCACGTCACAACGGTGCGCCTTCCTTCTCTCCAGATGGGTCTAAACTGGCGTTTGCGCTTTCTAAAACCGGTAGCCTGAATCTGTACGTGATGGACATTGGCTCTGGCCAGATCCGTCAGGTGACCGACGGTCGCAGCAACAATACTGAACCATCATGGTTCCCGGACAGCCAAAACCTGGCATTTACCTCTGACCAGGCAGGCCGTCCACAAATCTATAAAGTGAACATTAACGGCGGTGCTCCGCAGCGTATCACCTGGGAAGGCTCTCAGAACCAGAACGCAGACGTGAGCAGCGACGGTAAATTCATGGTAATGGTCAGCTCCAACGGTGGGCAGCAGCACATTGCCAAACAAGATCTGGTAGCGGGTGGCGTTCAAGTTCTGTCGTCAACGTTCCTGGATGAAACGCCAAGTCTGGCACCTAACGGCACTATGGTAATCTACAGCTCTTCTCAGGGGATGGGATCTGTGCTGAATCTGGTTTCTACAGATGGGCGTTTCAAAGCGCGTATTCCGGCCACTGATGGACAGGTAAAATCACCTGCCTGGTCGCCGTATCTGTAAATAATAATTAATTGATTACTAAAGGAATCATAGAAATGCAACTGAACAAAGTGCTGAAGGGGCTGATGATCGCTCTGCCTGTAATGGCAATCGCAGCGTGTTCTTCTAACAAGAACGCCAGCAATGACCAGAGCGGCGAAGGCATGATGGGTGCCGGTACCGGTATGGACGCGAACGGCAATGGCAACATGTCTTCTGAAGAGCAAGCGCGTCTTCAGATGCAGCAGCTGCAGCAGAACAACATCGTTTACTTCGATCTGGATAAATACGACATCCGTTCTGACTTCGCTGCGATGCTGGATGCTCACGCTAACTTCCTGCGTAGCAACCCATCTTACAAAGTCACCGTAGAAGGTCACGCGGACGAACGTGGTACTCCAGAGTACAACATCTCCCTGGGTGAACGTCGTGCTAACGCCGTTAAGATGTACCTGCAGGGTAAAGGCGTTTCTGCTGACCAGATCTCCATCGTTTCTTACGGTAAAGAAAAACCTGCAGTACTGGGTCACGACGAAGCGGCTTACTCCAAAAACCGTCGTGCCGTACTGGTTTACTAAGAGAATTGCATGAGCAGTAACTTCAGACATCATCTGTTGAGTCTGTCGTTACTGATTGGAATAGCGGCCCCCTGGGCCGCTTTTGCTCAGGCACCAATCAGTAGTGTCGGCTCAGGCTCGGTAGAAGACCGGGTCACTCAGCTCGAGCGTATTTCTAACGCTCACAGTCAGCTTTTAACCCAACTCCAGCAGCAACTTTCCGATAACCAAAACGATATTGACTCTCTCCGTGGTCAGATTCAGGAAAGTCAGTATCAGCTTAACCAGGTTGTGGAACGTCAGAAGCAAATTTTATTGCAGATAGATAGCCTGAGCAGCGGCGGTGCAGCAGCACAACCCGCAGCGGGCGATCAAAGCGGCGCGGCAACCTCAGCGCCTGCGCCGTCTGCTGATGCTTCAGCCTCAACAGGAGCGCCTGTACAGAGCGGTGACGCGAATACGGATTACAATGCGGCCATTGCCCTGGTGCAGGATAAATCTCGTCAGGATGACGCGCTCGCTGCGTTTCAGAACTTTATCAAGAAATACCCTGACTCAACCTATCAGCCAAATGCGAATTACTGGCTCGGTCAGTTGAATTACAACAAGGGTAAAAAGGACGATGCGGCGTTTTATTTTGCCTCCGTGGTAAAAAATTACCCGAAATCGCCGAAAGCGCCAGATGCGATGTTTAAGGTTGGCGTGATCATGCAGGACAAAGGCGACACGGCGAAAGCCAAAGCGGTTTATCAGCAGGTGGTCGCAAAATTCCCGGGCACCGAAGGTGCTAAGCAGGCGCAAAAACGCCTGAATTCGATGGGATGATTATCGCATGACCAGAAATCGCGTTATTTCTGGTCGTGCAGCATGATTACTAAGCAGTTAAGTGATCTTCATCGAAATTTTTGTTGCGCAGAATTCTTAAATCAGTAATATATGCCGCCGTTGCCACGGGATATCAAACAACGTGAAAGCAGCATAAAAGTGGGTCGTTAGCTCAGTTGGTAGAGCAGTTGACTTTTAATCAATTGGTCGCAGGTTCGAATCCTGCACGACCCACCACTTAACGCAGTTCCGGCAGTACAGAGTGGGTGATTAGCTCAGTTGGTAGAGCATCTCCTTTACACGGAGGGGGTCGGCGGTTCGAGCCCGTCATCACCCACCACTCGGGTCGTTAGCTCAGTTGGTAGAGCAGTTGACTTTTAATCAATTGGTCGCAGGTTCGAATCCTGCACGACCCACCAGCCTGAATAAATTTGCAGTAAATCCCGCAAGGGGTCGTTAGCTCA